>DQVB01000439.1 GCA_015661985.1 Planctomycetota bacterium
CCCGCGCGACCGCCATGCATCCCGCAATAGCGAAACGGCCACCAGCGAAAGGATGCCGATGAACACCAGGCTGATGTACAAGTTCGAGCCGGCCTCGCCTCCCGCGCCGTGGCCGTCCCCGCCCTCCTGAAACAGCATGCTGTTGATCCACACGGCGATGCGGATCCCCACGAAAGCCGTTATGATCAAGAACAGACCCAACCGCTTGTCGACGTTGCCCAGTTCGCCGTGACGGCGCGAGCCAACCATGGCTTTGCCGAACTTGTGCGTGATGTTGCTCCCCACGGCAATCACCCCGGGTACGCCAAGGTTCATCATCCCCGGCGTCATGAAAAAGGCGCCGCCGCTGCCGATAAACCCAGATAGCGTGCCGCCGATAAACCCAAGGATCACCACCTGGACGGCCGTGATCCAATCCAGCTGGATGAAATGCTCGTACAAGAAGGCTTGCATGCCAGCTCCAACCGCTTGGGGAAAGCCTCGTTACTCCATCTTGATCAACTTCATCACGGCCTTGGCCACCGCGCCGTAACAGTGGGCAATGAAGGGCACAAAGCCGAACACGGCGGCCGCCACTCCCAGGCTCGCCCAGGGCTTGCTGCCCCAGCCGCCGAAGAGGAACCGCACCACGGCATCCTGGTTGACAAACACGACCAGATACACCATTGCCGTCAACGCCAGATAGGTGGCCAGCCGGGCCACCTCCCGGCGGCCGAACAGGTACTGGACCCCCAATTCCTCGGCGGCCACGACCGGGGCGGCGATCCGTTGGCCGACCAACCGCTGGAGCTCCCGGGTCATCCGCAACCGGGCCGCCTGGGGCTGGTCCAAATAGACCTGGCCGATCACCACCAGACTATACGGGCGCGAGCGGTCCACACCTTCCAGCGGACTCTTGCCCTCCCCGGCCACTACCAAACCGCCCCCCGACCGGCCGGCCGCCGCCAAGGCATCCAGCGTCTCCTTCAACCCGCCATCGTCGCCGGCCGGCTCCTCCACGTCCTCTTCGATGCCGCCGTTCGCTTCCCTGGCTGCCTGCGGTGTCGCCCCAGCGGTGCCCTCGGCCGCGGACACCGGGGAAACCGTTTCGCCAGCAGCCAAGCGAAGGAGCTCCACGGCCGCGTTCCACTTGGTCGCCAGCTCCACGATCTCGCCGAAGATCTCCGAATCCGGATCAAACCGTTCCTGGATCCACAAGATGTTCGTCGTGGCCATCGTCGAGCGGATCTCCCGGATCCCCTCCACGGTGGCCAATGCCTCGCGAATCAGCGGGGCACACGCGGCGTCCTTGGGCAGATACGTCACCGTCACCAGCCCATCGTCGGCCCGAACGGTGAACTTCGCGTGACGGGTCGCCTGGTGACGGGCCAGCGCCACCCGAGCTTTGGCCGCCAGACGCAGATCGAGCATCGCGCGGCGCGAAGCCGGCGTCATCTGGAAATCGGGCAGCTCGGCCATCGTCACCAGGGCACTGGCGGCGTTTTCCAGGCTCATTTGGCGCAGATTGATCACCACGTCGTAGTGGGCCGCCTCCTCCCATCCCACACCGTACATGGAGCGGGCCCAACGCCGCCGGTCTTCATCGACCTGGCGGACGTAACGACTGGCTTTGTCGCGATCCAGGCCCAGGTCCTGCATGACCCGCCGGATCCGCTGCTCGGGATCGGCCACCACGCGCACACTGAGCACATGGTCAATGCCGGGCAGCAGCAAATGACCCGTGCGGCCGTGGTAGACCAGCCGTCCCTCCAAGGCCCGATCGCAAAGATAAGCGGTGCTGAAAGCCAAATAGTATTCCCGCTGAATGGCCAACTGCTCGCTGAACATGCGAGGCTTGACCATGGCCATTTCCAGCTTGCCTACCTGGATCCCCTCCTCGGTGGCCTTCTCGATCAGCTCTTCGCGGCTCAGGCAGACACAGCCGAGCTTCTTGGCCAGCCGCTCGGCCAACTGGCGGCCGCCGCTGAGCGTGCCGCGCGAAATGCAAATCAGTTGCATCGTTCCCTCCCGCTCCTGCACCTCTGGCAGGCTCTGTCCGGTCCTCAGGCCAGGCTGCATCAATAGCGATCGCTGGCCGGATGCCGACGTACCCTGGCCGCTGAACAACCGAACAACCGCACTACGCTTTGCGCCACGGTACAACCAGCGGGCACCCCGCCTGGCCGGCCGTCCTGATCCGCCAGGGCCAGCCGCGCCCGCGGCGCCGCGCATCCCCTCCCTGAGACGACCCTCCCCAGACGATCGGCTGGAAGGGGCCCGAAGCGGCCCGGAATTTCATCAGCTCCGAGGCTGGGTCGCCCACCCGCACCACGGCCTCGACCGCCACCCCGGCCGCGTGGGCCTGGTTCATCTGCTCGATCAACGTGGCCTCCAACCAGCTCAGCTCGCTCACCCCCCCGCCCCTCTCCCCCACATCGGGCATACTCCTCGGCTGACAACAACAATACCAACAATACCAACAATACCAACAACACCAACAGCACCCATTGGCTGCTGTTGCGCCAAGCCGACTCGACGGCGTACCCC
>DQVB01000219.1 GCA_015661985.1 Planctomycetota bacterium
GCGGTGAGTTGCTGGATCGGGAGGGGTATCTGTGGAGTTTCGTTCGCGTGGAAGGGGTGGAAGGGGACGAACAACGATGCGCAGGCAGAGGCTCCCGTATGCAGTCCTCTGGCGGAAGAGTGAGCGGTGGCACGGATAGCGAACGGGGGAGCCGGTTCGTGGAGCGTGTGCTGAGTGTGGTGGCCAGCTGTCGGCCTCCAGCAAAGCTGTCGGCCTCCAGCAGAAACGTGCTGGAGTTTCTCACCGCCTGCTGCCGCGCCCAGCTGAACGGGGAACCCCCTCCCAGCCTGCTACCGCAGGGGCGTCTTTCGCATCGAGCGGCCTGAACCCCTCTTTGCTGCTGCCCCAATACCCTGCTCTCTCCTCGGCGCCTTCTATCACGCCACCATCCCCTCCCCAACACCCCGTGAACGGATACTTCCGAACCGGCACCTTGAGCCCTGAAAGGGCGGCAGAATCCGCTGTGGCCCCTTCGGCGCTGAGGCGAGCGAGGCGATCGTCTCCCGTGGCTGACCGGCCAGGGCTCATGCCCCGTCAATCGAAGGTTGACGGAGCACCATACCGCGCACGGTTGGACATTTCCGCCCTGGACCCGGGAAGAGCTCGACAGGCGGAAAAACCAAACCATCTCCGGCACAAAGGGGTCGAGCCCATGATGGACGGGCAAGAATGCCCATCCTACGTTTCCTTTCTGCAACGTTGGGATCATGCTACATTGGTTGTCGTCCGTCTTATTGCCAAAGCAGGAATCCTCGGAATGTACGCTGCAAATCGACAGTTTCCCCGACCGCGCGGGGCCGGATGGTTGGTGGTCTGCTGCCTTGTGCTGGCCTCGTCCAGCGTCACCGGCAGGCATCTCGATGGCGGAGAACCAGCGGCGACTGCCACGATCGAGAATGATCAACTGCGAGTGGCGGTGGACGAGCGAGACGGCCGGCTGCGGCAGCTCATCGACCGAAAGACCGGAGTCAACCTGGTCGGCCACACGAAGCAGATCGCCCCCCCTTGGGAGCTGTCCCTGGAAACCGACGGTGGGCCGTCCGTCCTTTTACCAGCCGATGCGGCACAATTCCGCATCACGGGGGCCGTGGCATCGCAGCCAGCCGACGTGGGACGAGGCCTTACGCTCGTTTGGAGTCGATTCGCCAAGCCCGGCATGCTGGCGATCGAAGTCCGCGTCAGGGTGAGTGTGGCCCCCGAGGAGGCAGTCAGTGAATGGACGATTGCCGTCAGCAAGCCGTCCGGCACAAAGATCACTGCGATTCGGTTTCCCCGCCTCTTCGGGCTCATCTCGCAACGGGGCGAGCGGTTGGCCGTTCCGCAATGGATGGGTCTGGAGTTGGCCGAGCCACGCCGGCTGCTTTGCCCGCCGTCCGGCCAGCCCAGACGCTGGTCCTGGAGCTATCCGGGGCCGCTTTCGCTGCAATGCCTGGCTTACTACGCGGCCAGCCGGCACGGCTTGTATCTGGCGTGTGACGACGTGGCTGCGCGTCGCAAGACGTTTTCCGTCGCCGGCGCGACCGACCGGTCCGTATACGTCGAGGTCACCCACTACCCGGAGAACGAAGCTGCCACGACCTCCTCCTGGGAGCTGCCCTACTCGGTCCTGTTGGGCCCGCTTCGCGGCGACTGGGTGACGGCAGCCGAACAGTACCGCCGGTGGGCCGAAGGCCAGGCGTGGACTGGGCAAAGCCGCCTGCGTCGCGGGCTCGTGCCCGACTGGGTGCAACAGACGGGCCTGTGGATCTGGAACCGGGGCCGCAGTCGGGGCGTTCTGACGCCGGCCGTGACCATGCGCGAGCGGCTCGGCCTGCCGGTCAGCGTGCTCTGGCACTGGTGGCACGGCTGCCCCTACGACATCGGGTTCCCGGAGTATTTCCCGCCACGACAAGGGACCGACTCCTTTCGCAAAGCCGTGGCCCACGCTCACGAACATGGCGTGCGGGAGCTGGTCTACATGAACCAGCGAGCTTGGGGGACAAGCACCGAAAGCTGGAAACGGGAAAAGGCCGAACGCTACGCTGTGAAGAGCAAGAGCGGTCAGATCCACTCACACGCCTACAACATCTTCACGGGAAAGGCGCTTGCCTCGATGTGCCTGGCCACGCCGTTCTGGCGGAACAGATACGCGGGCCTGGCCGAACGAGCGTACGGGGAACTGGGAGTCGCAGGCATCTACATGGACCAGGCCTGTCTGTCACTCCCCTGCTACGATTCCCGACACGGGCATCCACTCGGCGGCGGCAACTACTGGATCGACGGCTTTCGCCGATTGGTGGCCCAGATCCGATCAGCCTGCGACGGCCAACGCCCGATCGTGCTGGCCGGCGAAGGCTGTGGCGAGCCGTGGCTGCCGGAACTGGACCTCATGCTCACCCTTCAAGTCAGCCGCGAACGCTACGCATCGCTCGAGGACCGCTGGGAGGTCATCCCCTTTTTCCAAGCGGTCTACCACCGCTACGCCATCACCTTCGGCAGCTATTCGTCACTGACCATGCCGCCCTACGATGAGCTTTGGCCGCGCCGGTTCGCGCCGGAAGAGCCGCTCGCGCTGCTCGACCGGAAGTACGCGAACCAGTTTTTCCTGGAGCAGGCGCGCACGTTCGTCTGGGGCCAGCAGCTGACGTTGGCCAACATGCGACCGGAGCTTTTCAAAGAGCGGCCGGAGGAGATGCAATTCCTGATGCGGTTGGCCAAGGTGCGACACCATGCGGCCAAGTACCTTTATCGAGGCCAGTTTCTGCGGCCCCCGAAGCTCGATGCGCCCCACGCCGAGTCGGACTTCTCGCGACTGTCGATCTACGCCGGCCGTCGGGACCGGTTGACCGAGCGCCGCAAACGCCATCCACTAGTTCTGGCCGGGGCTTGGCGAGCCGACGATGGCGACGTGGCCATCGCCTTGGTCAACATTGCAGACCGCCCCATCCCGATCAAAGCGACGTTGGACCAGAGCGACTACGGCCTGGCGGGCCACTCGGCCGCTTTCCGCATCGACCACTCCGGCCGCCACGCGCTGTCCGAACCGCCGGTCACCGGCTCCCAACTGAAACTCACCCTCCCGGCTCGCCAGGCTTGGGTGATAGAATTGGTCAAAGAGCGTTGAGTTGATCTGTTTTCCTGTTTCTTGCAGGCCCTGCCGGTCAGCCTGCCGGTTCGATGGCCGGCGTCAACGATCAGTGTTCGCCCCTTCGCCGTGCGGCTTGGCTGAGCCAATACAAGGGCACTCCGGCCGCCAGCGGCACCAGACCGACCAAGGTCAGCCCCTTGGCGTATTCCACCGCGGAGAAGAGCATGTAGTAGCACATGCCACAGAAAAGGATGGGCTCCAGCGGATACAGGGGTGCGGAAAACGGCCGCTTGCGCCCCGCATCTTTGGCCCGCAGGATGAAGAGCGAAAAACCGGTCAACAGGAAGAAGGCCCAAAAAGTGGGGGCCGACGCGGCCACCAGCGTGTTGAAGCCGCCGTAGTAATCCTCCCAGGGCAAGGGGCCCAAGCCGATTTGACTCAACGCCCAGTCCACACTCCCCTGGCCGGCGGGCGTGCCCACCGCCAAGATCAACAGAAGCGCCACGCCCATCTGGATCAACAGCGAACGCACCGGCGCCCCGCGCCGCCGGTCCCAGGGGCTCAGCCACGCGAACAGACGGTGGTCAGCCCCCAAGCTGACGTAGATCCGTGACCCGGTGAAGATCAGTCCGTTCATGGCGCCCAAAGCGGAAAGCATCACCAGCAGGCAGATGGCCTTCCCACCCGACGGCCCCACGGCCAACTGGGCCACCTCGGCCGCTGGGGCCGACGAACGCCGCAGCCCTTCAAACCCCAGCCCCCAGAGGTAGGCCAAGTTGACTAGCACGTAGATCAGCGTGATCCCCCCCGTCCCCAGCAGCAGCGCCAACGGGATATTGCGATGCCGCGCACGCACCTCGGCCGCCACGAAGGCCGCGTCGTTCCAGCCCCCGTAGGTGTAAAGCACGAACACCATGGCCAACCCGAACCCGACCTGGGCGGTCGACTTCTTCACGGCCAGACCCGCCGCATCGCCCCAGGCCAATCCGGCCACCACGACACCGGCCAACCCCACCACTTTCACGACGGTCAATACGTTCTGTACTGCCTTGCCACACACCACGCCCAACAGGTTCATGGCGGTCAGCGCAACCACCGAAGCCACGGCCAACCACACCGACCAGCTCGACTCCAGACCCGGCCAGAACGCCACGGCGTAGTCCCCGAAGGCATAGGCCATGGCCCCAATACTGCCGGTGAGGATCACGGCCAACTGGGCCCAGCCGAAGAGGAATCCCACTTGCCGGCCGTAGGCCCGGGTCAGGTAGACGTAGTCGCCTCCCAAGCGAGGGTAGGTTGTGGCCAGCTCGGCATAACAGAGTGCCCCCAGCAAGGCCAACACGCCCCCCAACACCCAACACGCAATGCCCTGCCACGGACCCTCCACGTTGGCAAAGACCGATTGTGGTGTCTTGAAGATCCCCGTCCCCACCACGATGCCGATGATGATACTCACCGCATCCCACAGCCCCAGGGTGGCAGCCGGCTGATCGCCCCTGTCCGCTTCGCCCGCCGGTTGGCTCATCCGTCGTCGCTTTCTCTTTTTGCGAGTCTCATTGGCGGCCGAGGCCTGTCGGCCAATTCACAAACAGCCCAATGATCTCCCGGTTGCGCAGAAAATGCAACTCGTCGAGATGCCCGTCCGTCGCCGCGGGCCGAAGAAAGACCGATCGCCCGAACCCTCTGGGCGCCGCCACACCCCCCAGGCCCAAGGGCGGGCCGAGAAGAAGCCGTAGGCCAAGCCTCCGCCCCCGCCCGGAACATCGTCCTGTAGCCCCGCCTCTCCGAGGCGGGGACCCCAAGCCCGGAACATCGAGGATGCGTCTGTTAGCGCAGTCTGGACGGTTGATTCTCGGCGAAGGCCACAAGCGGGGACGCTTCTCCTACGAGCCTCGCCGAGCCCATCCATCGGCCCAGGCCAGGCGTGGGGATGCGGCCAGCCAAGGGGGCCTGGAAGAGCAGCTTCCGGTTACGATCGGCCGTCGATCCGGGTGCGGCACGTCATCTTGACCTTGCCCGTCTCATCAACCCAGAGATAGACCGGTTCGTCCCTGCGGTCGTAAACCCAGAGGGTCAGCAGCCGGTCTCCTTCCCCGAAGGGGCAGGTTTCGTCGGGGGCCCCCAAGGCCTGAAGGGCCCGGTCTTCGCTGATCCCGGTGCGGATGGCCGTCTCACGAAAGGGTTGCCCTCGCGGGTCCTCCCACCGGAAGCCCGGCGGAAGGAGCTTGCGGCGGAGAAAAGATCGGGCCAGGCCGACCAGAATCCGCATCACGCCGCAGTTGACCGGGCGATCGTCCGTCGGAGGGGACAGAGGTGATTTGCTCTGGCAAGATCGCATCTTCTCTTCCTGATCGGGTTGGCCATGGCCACCCGGCGGCTGTCGGCCACCAGGGTGGCAGGGATGGTCCGGTTGAAAGGCGCGAGGCTTAAATGCAAATTCGGTGCCACAAAAATGGTAGTGCAATAACCCGTTAGGAGAAAACATGTTGCGCTTCAGAGTCCACCGCCGAGTGCTCGCCCCTTGGGCCACAAAAATGAACACCCGATGGAAAAACGCAACGCGCCGCTCGGGCGGCAACTCATGTTGCGGGGCCTCTTGGCCGCCTGCGGGCCCACGTGGCCAATGGAGGGGTCCAGAAGCGTTCGTGCTCAGTGGGGCGGCAGGTCGGTTGAACGGCGCAAGGCGGCCAGGGACGATTGGACCGCGGCGAACTCTGGACTTTCCGGGGCCTCGGCCCCGCGCCGCAGTTCATCCAGTAGGGGGCCGAGCAGCTGTTGTTCGAGCCATTGGGCGAGCCACCCGGCGCGGTGTTGGGCGTAGCGCTCCTGCAGCTTCCGGAACAGCTGGCCCGCCGCTTGCCGTACCCCCTCGGCCGTGGTGGTCACCAGCGCCTCACCGCCGCCGGTGATTCCACCGGCGATGGCCGCTTCGGCAGCCAGTTCGCTGGCCACGTGCCCGGCGTGGCCCACCAGGTCTCCGGCCAATCCCCAACCGGTCACCACCAGGGCCGCGGTGATCGCCGGCC
>DQVB01000221.1 GCA_015661985.1 Planctomycetota bacterium
GTGCGGGCGTCTCGCCTGCAATTCGCAGCAGCCGAGACGGCTGCCGCAATGCTTTGGTGAGCTTGTTCTGTCACGCCTCCCGAGCTGTTGCACGAAGATCAGCCTGGCGGTGTGCCAGCGATCGCCGGGAGGGGCTCAGCTGGCGGGAGGGAAGCCAGCGGCGGACCAAGGTAGTCGGCACAAACCCACCGCTTTCGGCAGCGACCTTGTTCCACCCCTGCAGCTTGTCGCCGTGATTCTGTGATCGGCCCACGAGGCACTGGTGGCCGGTACCCCTGTTGCCGAAAAACAGCGGGCAAGACATCCCTCGGGTTTCGGGTCGCCACCGCGACGAGGCGCGAGCGTGCATCGCCCGGCGGCTTGACCGGGAGCAAACGCCAACCCTACCATACGGCAAGGTACGGGCCCATGCGAAGCCTGGATTCACGCCGAAAGGGTTCCGTCGTGACGCACTTTCGTAAGACGGTTTTTTGGCTCTTGTTATCGACGGGCTTCTCATTGGTCTGTTGGTCGGCGAAGGGAAGCGAGCCGCCAAAGCTCTTGTACCTGGGCGTGAACAGAACGTTGCAGGAGGCGGCGCCGCCTGAGACGAAGCTGGTTTACGTGCGGAGAGCCACTTGGCACCGGACCTTACGGGCGTCGCTGGAGGCCACGTTCGGCGGGGTGCCTGAAGGGGATCAAGAGAAGGCTGGCGTGAGCCGCCGCGGGTTGCTCGACGCGCTATGGGACCAGGTGGCTCGGGATTTCCGTGACCGGCAATCCCAGATCGAAATGGAGATGGAGCGGCGCGATGGGCTGTGGAAGGGGGCGGCTCCGCCACGGAAGTCGGCTCTGGATGGATACTATTTGGCGCGTGCCCGGGAACGAGTACTGCTGGCACGCAGAACGCTCGATTTCCTCCGCCGTGCCGGGGCGAAGCCCGGAGTGGCTGCGGAGCTCGAAAGACTGGCAGAACGGATCGAGAAGGCAGCCCGATCCGGAGCGGTGTCTTCGGCGCGGGAGCTCTTTGCGCAGGCCGTGGCGCTCAGGCGCCGGATGATCTTCTCGCATCCAGCTTTGGACTTCGACCGGATGTTGGTGTGCAAGCGTCCCCCTCCGGTCCTGAGCGCCCCGGGCGACAACTACTATGCCATGAACAACGGCATGGGGCCGGGTTTGGCGATCCTGGACGGCTGGAAGGACGAGCGGCCGAGGGAAACGGTGTTGTTGAAAGACAGGCTGCCGCGAGGTTGTGCCATGCACCCGGACCTGTCGTTCGACGGCCAGCGCATCGTGTTCGCCTACGCCGATCACACGCTGCCGCGCGAGCGCCGGCAGTTCTTTTTGTACGAGATCGGCGTGGATGGCACGGGCCTGCGACAGCTGACCGGCACGGACCGCGACCCGTTGGCCGGATCTGGTGGCAGGATGACCGTGTTGTGCGAGGACTACGATCCCTGCTACCTGCCCGACGGGGGGATCGCCTTCATCTCTACGCGGAACCAGGGCGGTGTGCGGTGCCATAATGGCAGCCGCTATTGCCCCACCTATCTTCTTTACCGTTGCGATGCCGACGGCTCGAACATCCGCCGGCTTTCCCTGGGCGAAGCCAACGAATGGGACCCTGTAGTGCTGCCCGACGGTCAGATCCTTTGGACCAGATGGGATTACATCAATCGGCCGGTGATCCCAACGATGGGCCTGTGGACGATCCGGCCGGACGGTACGGCGGCCCGCCACTTCTTCGGCAATTACACGCCCAACCCTTGCCGGATCTGCCAGGCACGGCCGATCCCGGAGTCGCACAAGATCGTGGCTACCACGGCGGGCCATCACACGATGCACGCCGGTTCGCTGATCCTGATCGATCGCCAGGTCGCCGAAGACGGTTTGGCAGCCGTCACACGGTTGACCCCGGAGGCGACGTTTCCGGAATCAGAGGCGGATTCGCCGGTCAGTTTTTCCACGCCTTATCCACTCAGCGAAGACCTCTTCCTGGCTGCCCTCTGCCCCGATCCGTTCCCCGCTTCGATGCAGCATCGTCCGCGCCGTAACGGTTTCGGGATCTACCTGATCGACAGGCTCGGGGGGCGGGAACTGGTGTACCGGGATCCGGAGATCTCCTGCTTCTCCCCCATTCCGGTTCGGCCGCGTGTGAAGCCGCCGGTGTTGCCCTCCTTGGCGGCCGAGACGACTGCGCCGGAGGCCGATCGATGCCGTCCGGCCACGGGCGTGTTCTTCCTGCAAGATGTCTACCAGAGCACACAAGGCATTCCGCGGGGCACGATCCGGTGGTTGCGCGTGAACGAGTTGATCCCACAGCCGACCCAGCGCGTGCCCTATTCCAGTCGGGTGCGGTTCGAAGTGCTCAAGCGCGTCGTGGGCACCGTCCCGGTGGACGCGAGCGGTTCGGTGGCCTTCGAAGCGCCGGCGGGCGTGCCGTTGCAATTCCAGGCACTGGACGAAAACGGCATGGCCGTGATGACCATGCGGAGCTTTACGCATCTGCAGCCGGGTGAGCTGGCCGGCTGCGTCGGTTGTCACGAACAGCGCAGGCTGAGCCCGCCGAGCAAACGGCCGGTAGCCATGCGGACCGTCAAGCTGCAGCCGCCGGCCGGGCCGCGGTATCCAGGGGGGTTGAGTTTTGCCAAGACGGTCCAGCCGGTCTTGGACCGCTACTGCATCGACTGCCACGGTTTGAAGGAAACCGCCGGCGGCATCAACCTGCTCGGAACGCTCGAAGCTACCCCATCCAGGATTGCCGAAACGTACCATGAACTGCTGGCCAGCACCGCCTACAACGCGCTCACCCGAGACGACCGCCTGGTGAAGATCGCCCAGTACCGCCAGGAGACCTGGTACAGCCGGCCGAAGGACTATTTCGCCCACGGCGGTAGGCTGGCCAAGATGCTGCTCGCTGGCCACGAGGGTGTTGAGCTGGACAGCGAGAGCTTACAGCGCATCATCGATTGGCTCGATCTGAACGCGCCGTTCTACGGCACCTATTCGTGGAACAAGGACGAATGGCGCCAGCCCGACCCCGAAGGGGAGAAGGCCCTGCGCGCTTACATCCGCCGGCGGTTCGGCGACGAGCTGGCCGAGCAGCCCTTTGCGGCGCTGGTGAACGTGGCGATACCCCGCGAGAGCCGGATCTTGAAAGCCCCCCTGGCCGTCCACGCCGGCGGTTGGGGACAGATCACCCGCGGCGGTTGGCAGAGGACCGAGGAGCCCGCCTACAAGCAATTGTGTCGGCTCGTCGAGGAGGCCATCCAGCCCTTGCCCTACCACGACATCGCCGGCACCTGCGGTCGCGACGAGAACTGTCTCTGCCTCAGCTGCTGGGTCCGCAAGGTAAAACAGCAGCGGCAAAGCCGCCTTGCCGCAGCGCAGTGACTTCGCCCTTTTTCGTTAGCCCTTTTCGGTCTCGAGACGCCCCCACAACAGCGCTCGAAACAGTCTTCCGTGGTTCGGCACTTTCACGTGCAGCAACTCCTCGACCATCACACGCTTGCGGACGGAAGCCGGTTCCGAAAGCCGATGGCTGTCAGGCGTCAGCCGGCCGGCGCTCGAGCAGCTTCCCCATTTGCGTTTCAAGGGACGGATGTGCACTTCCTTCGGCTCAACGCCGATTCGCGAGGCCCAGGCCCTCGCCTCGGACCTGAAGATCTCTCTGGAGACCACTTTCTCCAAAGGGGTCCGATCGTCGCCCTGATGTCGGTTGTCGCTGCGCCGACTCGTTTGGCCGCCCTTCGCATCAATGGGTGGATGCCTTGGGCCAGGTTCGCCACGTCGCTGGCGCCGGCATCAATGAGCGCCTTGTAGGACGCTTTGCGTACCCCTTGCACCTGGCGGCTGCTGGTTTGCCGGTGGGGATGGTTCTGGAACGCTTCCGCAGCCCGGTGAGCCACGATATCCGCCTGGGGCACGCGCTGGCGCTTGCGGAACCACACAGGACACCGAACGCTTCCGGTGAAAGCCGGGCCCGCTGGCGCTCCGCCTCGGCCCGGTCGCTGATGCTCACCACCCACGGCTCCACGTGGCTGGCCTGTTCGTCCCGCCAGTTGAGTTTCCCACCAATGCTTCATCGTCGTCCCCTTGGTGTCCGCGAAAGAACCCAAAACGCGGACGGCACCAAGGAGTCGCCCTTTACGCTGAGCGGCAAGCATACCTCTAGCCCCCGGCGGAAAAAGACCAGAAATTGCCCCGCAGCGCCACACGCACGGAATCCCTCGCCTGTTAGAGCCGCGCCGTGACCGGAACGGACATCTACACGTCCACGGAAAAGAGACGCCCGTTCTGGGTTCACCGATCGTTACCAGGCCGACGACGCGCCGAACGTACCCACCACGTGGTTGCACGCCGCGCCGCCGCCGCGTAAACTCGTTTCCACGTTTCGGTGCCTCCCGCCGTCCTGTCAGCCCTACGCTTGCCGACCACCTCCGACCCACTCCGACCCAGTCGGCCGGAAAAGGAATCATCCCATGACGTTCCACCCGTTCCGTTCCGCTGCTACCGTCACGGTCGTCCCCCTGGCAGCGGTGGCCGTGTGTGGCTTGTTCCTCACGCCGTCGCATGCACCGGCCACGACGCCGCTCGAAGCGATTCAGAAAGAGCCGCGCCCCAAGTTCCGCCCGGGCCATACCCTACCGCCGCTTACCCGCTGGGGGTGGAGCATGCCGTTCGACGTCCGGATCGAGCTGTGCGAACATTGGGGGTACGCCCTGGAATTCGGGACGATCAACCCGCGTGCGGTGCAGAGACTGGACGACCCGGCAAGCGACCAGGCCCGGCTGGTGGCCTTGACGAAGTCCGACCCGGACAAGTACCCCCTGTGCGTAACAACGCTCCGGCCGTTCCACGATCGCCAGTTCCTCGTCAAACTGCCCCAGGCGGCCTGGTGTCACGATGAGAACGGCAATCTCATCGAGCCGAAGCCGGGTCGTGGCATTCTGTGTCCGGAAGCCCCCGACTCGATCTACCACGACGCCGGCCGGATCACCGCCGAGCCGATCGCGGCGCTTCGGAAGCGAGTCCCTATAGCCGTGTTGCACAACGGCGGGGAGTACGGGATGAGCGTGTTCGGGTTCCACGGGTCCTATTGGGCCCGGGATCCCCGTTGCGTCCAGGCCAAGGGCGTGAAGAGCTGGTTCCAGTACCTCTCGGAGCGCAAGGCCCATGGCGAGCTGATCATCGCCGATGCGGTCCGGAAAGCCGCCAACGGAGGCTTGTACCTCTATTATCCCACCAGCGGGTGCCCCCATCGGAACCGAAGTCTCGATTGGTGGAAATGGGCCTACGGGTACGAATGGATGAAGCCGGTTTCTGACATCCCGAACGGTGAGTCGTACTACAACCACTTCAACACCGGGTGGACCGGCCACATCGACATGCTCACGCTAGCCCTGAATAGCGTGGGCCTGCAAATCGCCCTGGGCGAACCCCTTTCGTACAACTGGGTCTGCGCCGGCTGGACCCGCGACGACCTGGGCGAGAAGGCGTTCGGCGACATGCGGCACTACATGGGTTTCCTGAAGTGTTACTACACGGCAGGGATGATCGGCGGCGTGGCGGGGTATTTCGCTTATCCCCAAGGGGGGTTCAAGGCCGACCTGGGCGACAAGATGCCGAGCTGGCTGCAGCAGATGCTTGTCCTTGGACGCGTACACGCCCTGTTTTCACACCTGGAGGACGACATCCGCAACGGTGATCTTCTGCCCGGGCCGTGCATGCACCGATGGTCAAGTGACCGACCGGCCTACGAAATCCCCACTGGCGAGACCGACGCCCGGGTCCTCGCGCGGAAACACCGCGAACGCAACTCGTGGTTGGTGACCGCTTGGGCGGCGGGCGGGGAGGACCGCGATGTGAAGGTCACTATCCTCGGCCTCGGTGAACTGGAGCTCCGTGCTCGCGACTGCGGCACGGTCTACCGGGTCACCGCGAAAGACGGTGGTGTCCGGCTCGATCTGCTCGACCCGGACGGGATGCGGCCCTCGACAGCGTTTTGACTGGCTGCCCCTGCCAGCGGGTAGCCGGCGGCGACGAGTTGGCCCTCAGCGGGTTGGACGGTTTCTGCCGTCGCGTCGGTGCCGGCGGCTTCCCACGGCTTGACGTGGGCTTGGTGGGCCGTGCCCACGCGGTTCGTTTCGTGGGCGGCAGTGTATTCCAATACGAAGGAAACACGGAAATGAAATCGGACGGACGGTTACCGAACCTCAACGTCATGGTTGCCCTTCTCGGGTTGTTGTTGGGGCGTGAGGCGGCTCTGTCGGTTGCCAGCGAGCCGGGCCGGGGACCGGTGCTGGCAGTGCCGGTGGCCGGCAGCAAGCCGGTCATCGACGGGAGGCTCGACGAGCCGTGCTGGAAAAGGGCGGCCCGGACCGGACCGCTGCGGGTGACAGGCGGCAAGGCGAGCGGAGCGACGACCGAGGCGTTTATCCTGCGCCACAGCAGGTGCCTCTACATCGGAGTCGGCTGCCGAGCAGCCGGCGAAGCCAGGCCTGGCACATCCCCGGAAAAAGCCGATTTCGTTGAACTGCTGATCGACTCCAACGGCGACGGGAATTCGTACTATCGGATCTGCATATTGCGCCCGCCCGGAGGGCAGTTGGCCTCTTCGTACAACGAACGCGATCCGCCGTGGTGCGACAGGACTTGGCAGCCGCCGATCCGCTGGTCGGTGGCGGAGACCCCGGAGGGGTGGGCTGCCGAACTGGCCCTTCCGTTTGAGATCTTCAACAAGAACAGGACGCTTGCCGCAGAGATCGGTTTCAATATCCGCCGCTCCGGCATGCCTGAGGGCGAAATCCATTGCTGGCACGGCACGTTTGCAGACCCGAACGACGCGGGAACATTGACGGGCATCCCGGCCCGGGAGCATCTTCCCGAACCCGAGTATGTTGTACGGGGCCTTACCCGATGGTATCGACCGCCGAACAAGGCGGGGCGTCTGTTCTTGGCTGAACAAGCCGGCCGAACGATTCAGCTCGGGCCGGGCTCGGCTCACCCGGGCACAACCGGTGAAGTGACGCTCGAACTGGAAGCATTCCTGCTCGAAGGCGATCCCCATGCGCGCGCTCTCATCTGGGACCTCGCCGTGGATGAAAAGAGCGGAGAGCTCTACGTGCTGTCCGATACCCGGCCGGTGCGAGGGGTTGCGGAAGTTCGAGTCTTCGATCGGCAGGGCGAGTACTTGCGCACCGTCGTACCGCTGAACCCCAACCTAGGCCCTCCTCGGGTGCAGGATCTTTGCCGGTCCGTGGCCGTGGAAGGGGGCTGCGAACTGGTCATCCCGAAGCTGTTCCAGCCTTGGGGCGAACCTTCATTCTATGGCGACTGGTGGCATCATCCGCAGAAACTTGTGGTTGGCCCCGGCGGCAAGCTCGTCATGTCGAACATCTACCGGGGCATCTTGTGGCGACTCAATCCGGATGGGAGCCTGCCCGCCGACGGATGGACTTCCGTTTACAACCACGGACGGAACGAGCCCTTCGAAAGCACTGTGTGGACCCAGGAATCCTGGCACGTTCCCGATCTGAAGAACTACCTGCCCTTCCACGCCCTGCATTACCCCTATTTCCACTTCGCCCCCGACGGCAGCCTGTTCGTCTCGGCGGGCCAAAGTTCGCGGCTTACGAAGCTCTATGCGTACCATTTCGAGGTCAGCGAGGCCGATGTCCGCTACCATTGGCAGCTGAGCGGAGGAGAACAACGGAGTACCAGAGTCTGGAAATGCCGGATTCTGCCGGGCCCCAGGCTCGAACACGTCGGGGCGCTTACCGGGTTTTCTGAACCGTGCGGCGTGGTTGTACATGGAGATCAACTGATCGTGGCCGATGCAGGGAACAACCGGCTGCAGGTGCTGGACCGACGCGGCCGCAAAGTAGCATCGATCACTCACTATGAACGTGACGGAGCCGAGTATCCTTTGCACGATCCCACGGCTCTGGGCGCTGATCGCAAGGGCCACCTGTACGTGCTCGTCGGGTCCGAACGGCGCCCGCCCGATGTGCGTTCGGAACGGACGTTGCGATCGCTCCAGGAAGACGTACACGGGCGAGCCGCACTCGGCGCGGGCAAACCTCGAAAACTGATCAAGCTCAAGAGCTGGAAACAACCTGAACTCCTGGCCGCCTCCCGGCCGCTGGATCCCGACGTCCTCCAGATCGCTGTGGACGCCGGCGTCTCCCCGCCGCTGGTGTGGGTGGCTAACGGCGCGGGCCCGGGCAGCCTGCTGCGACTGGCCGGCGACGACCTGTCGGTGATCGGCCAATGGGCGGACGACGGCCGAAGGCTCTCCTGTCCCAGACAAAGCGGCGGCATGCCCATTCTGAATATCGACCCCGAAACCGGCCACATCTACGTGGAAGATGACTCGAACTACCGCCTGAAACAGTACGGGACCGTCTACCGACTTGATCAGAAAGGAAACGTGCTCAAGAAGTGGCCGCCCTTCTTCTTCGACGCCCGTGGCGCGAAGATGACATCGCCGTGGTTCACGTTGGACTACGAGCGTCATTTCCGCTATCCGGCTGAACCCCTCTTCATCGATTCGATCTTCGGAAAGGATGGCCGGATCTATCGCTGGAAACTGACGCAGGCCGGTGTCCAAATCGTGCGATTCGACCGTCACGGGAATCCCGTTCCCTTCAGGGCGACTGGGACGAATGCCTTGTTCGTGGATCATGCGCTGCGCGCAAACTGGTGGCACGACGTCTATCACGGTATGGACGTCGACCGGCACGGCAAGATCTACTATGTGGCCAAAGTGGACGTCGAACCCGAGGCGCGGCCGGTGAGTCCCTATTTCGCCTTGCATCGGCAGATCAACGTGTACGACGCGGAGGGGAACCTGGAGAAAAGAGGCCTGCTTGAGCTGGACTGCGTGCGCGGCATCCAGGTGGACGACGAAGGGAACCTGTATGTCCTGCATCGCCCGGCCGACAGGCCGTGGCAGGGCTATCTGGCGCTTTCCAAGTACTCGCCGGCGGGCGACGTCCTCTGGTCCCGCCGTTGGGACGGACTGATTGGCGAGGCCCAGGTGACCAACCCGCCCTGTCACTGCACGACGTTCCGCCTCCATCAAGTGCTGGATCGAAGAGGATACCTGTATGCGGCGGACAAGTATAGCGTGCAGGTGATCGACTGCGATTCGGGCCGGGTGGTGGGCCGCTTTGGAAGTTACGGCAACATGGATTGCCGTGGCAGAACGGGCCGTTTCCCGCACCCCGAACTCCCCTTCGGCATGATATCCGCGCTCTGCGTGTGGAAAGACCGCCTGTTTGCGGTCGACGTACTCAATCGACGGATCGTTAAGTGCCGGATAGTCTATCATGCCGGAGCAAGACAAAGGATCGGATTGAGGACGCCCCAATGACCCTGCCCGGAAAGCCGCCGGAAAGTCGGATACCCACATGGCTTCGCCGAAGACCATTTGGGATACGCTGCGCCCTGTGGCCCGGGGCGCCGAGGGCGGCCGAAGCAGCAGCTCTGGCTAGTGCGGCGACTGTCACCTTCTGTGACATCCACGATACCCAGGCTACTGCGCGTTTCCGCCCATTTATGACGGACAGGAATGTCCATCCTGCCCCGCCCGTTTACAACGCTGGGGTGAAGACGGGCAGTTCACGGCAAGCGCAACAAGGCACGGGTTGCTCATTCTTGAGGGGGATGATCATCAACGCACTTGTGACGAAGCAGTGAGCCAGGCGAGGTTGAAGCGGGCGACGGTGATCGTCTCGTACGGGCCTTTCGTCCCGCGTTCGAAAAGGAGGTAAATGGAGCCGTCGGGTGCAGCGGCCAACGAGGAATAGGCGCTGGGGCCCTCGTAGACCAGCCGCTTCACGGGCCAGCTCTTCGCACGGTCGAAACTCGCCCACACGGTCATCCGTATGCGAGACCCGCCCGGGTCGTCGGGCGTGCTGAAGAGCAGCACGTCTTTTCCGTCGGTCGCTTCCAGAGGCAGGCGCACCAGGCCCGCATTGCATCCGTAACTGGGTTTGGTGCCGTACTTGAAGTAGAACGGCTCCCCGACCTCGTAGAGATGCTCGGAGACGTACCAGTCGACGAACATTGCTCCCCCGTTGTAGCTCCAGGCGATCCGCCGGCGGTGATCCACCGACATGTGGGAGCGGGAGTTGTAGTAAATGGCTCCGTTGGACAGCTCGGCCAGCGTGCCTTCGCCGGTTCCGCTCTGAACCGGTGCGCTGGTCTGCCATGTCTTGCCTCCGTCGTCGCTGAAGATGGCTGTATTGTAGTTGTACGGCCACCACTGTTGGTCGTTGTTGCCCTTGGGCGGCTGCACGCGGGCGGGCATGAGCAGCCGGCCTTTGTGCTTTCCGTAACGCAGCGTGACACCGGACTCCGAGCACGCCGTGACCGCCGGGACACCGTCCGGAGGGCCGTGCCCCAGCGGGTTGGGCTTGACCGTGATCCCTTCCCGCCGCCACGTCTTGCCATGATCGCCGCTGCGCCACAGGCAGCCGATTTGGGGGCAGACGACCATGATGTCGCCGGTCTTCTCGTCGACGATCGCGCTGCCGGCGGCGTCGTGCCCGACCTCCTGGATCGCCCCCCAGGTCTTGCCCCCGTCCTCGCTGCGACGCAGCAGCCGGCCGCTTCTGGCAAAGGCAAGGACCGTCCCGTCGGCGGCCACGACGATGTTCGGAATGCGCACCGAGTCGAACAGATCCTGCAACTCGAAGACCGGCTTGCTCGCAGCGATCGGTGGTGGATCGCCGACGCACCAGCCACCGGACACACACAGCAATGTGCCGGCCAGCATGACCCGCATCCAGCGCGTGGTTGCGTTTGTCGTTCTCATGACGTAGTCTCCCTGCGTTGTACAAAACCTCCACTCAACACGTACCTCGAAGGCTGCACGGTGCGGGTGCGGTCGACGTGGCGCGCACGGCCCGCAGCCGCATTCGCCTGGCTGTGCGTCGCGCGCAGACAGGCGTTGGGCGCAGACAGGCCAGGATTTGGTCCCGTTCGGATCGCATCCGCCGAACTCCGGCGAGTTCGGCTACCGACAGCCCTTCAGTTCATCTCCTTCAACAGTCTCCAACCTGACGGATCCGCAGCCAGCCCCGTGTGGCCTTTGTGCCGCTCGTACAAGGCGTGCATTTCGCCGACGGTGTCGAAGTATCCGACGATGTGAGCGGCGCTGAACGAGTCGCCGGCCTTGGTGGGGCGGCCGTGCGTTTCCAGGATCAGCACGATGATCCCGCCCGGCCGCTGACTGCACCACGCCTCGTAGACCACAGACGGTTCAAGGGTCATGCCGGCCAGCCAGGGGCCGGGCTTGCCCGTGCGCTTGTCGCGCAGCCGGTAGCCACGAATGAAATGCTTGGGCAACGGGTGGGTGTCGCGCCGGTAGTTGAACTTCGAGTCGGCCGCAAAGGGCTCGAAGAACTCGCTCGCCGGAATTCGAATACCTTGCGGCCCATCCAAATAGCTGATGTAAATCTCGCTGAACGTGTCGCCTTTCTGGTGGCGCACACAGCCGGGCATATCCGTGCGCAGAATCATTTCTGGCGAATCGTTGACTGTGTCGATCCGGTCCATCAACAGGAAATACCGCTTGCCTTGGGGAAAGACGATCAGCTGCGTCCATTTGGAACCGGGTTGCTTGCCCGGCGCGGCGTACTCGTAACGGTAGGTGGTCTTGACCGCCACGAAGTCCTTGCCGCGGATCACGTGCGGCTGGACCGGCTTCATGCGATGGCAAAGCTGCGGCCCCTCGATCACCCGCTTCCGATGGCTGGTCCCGTGGGCCATGACGGCGTAGTGTCGCCGGCGCGGGTCGGTCTCGTTTTCGTACCAGCGGTAGCGGCTGATCCCGTGCCCGTCCTTGGCGAACTGGAAGCCGGGATGGTTGAGATACTCGTTGTCGCTGCCCGGCTCCATGAGCCAATCGACAACCATCAGCCCGTCGCCGATTTCGCGGAAGCCGGTGGTCTTGTCGAGGAAGGAGCCCTTTTCGATCCCGGTCATCCAGTGCTTGGGGTCTTTCTTGGGGATGACAGCCTCGAGCTTGTCGGTTTCGACCTTGATCGCCCGGTGGTCCTCCGTCACGCGCGCCCACGGTGTATCGGCCAGCACCGCTCCGGACGCAGCGACCGCCATGAACCACAAGGGCAACCCCAAGCTGCTGAGCGTTCTGGAACCTTTCACGTCACGCACTCCTGAGAGCAGGTTCAACCGGGAACAACCGGAAACCTCCGCGGCAACGGGTAGCGTACCATTGTACCAGTTCACGGATTGATCGCCACGGGGATGGGGAACACATCAATGCCCCCGGCTTTCGGCA
>DQVB01000302.1 GCA_015661985.1 Planctomycetota bacterium
CACTTGGTTGCGCGGGGCAATGAGGCTCACGAGGACTTCGGCCGTGAGGCCGGCCCGTGTGGCGGGATGATCGGCCTGATCCACACGTCGGACTGGCCGGGAACGAAGAGGACGATCAGCGAGACCAGGACGGCGGCGATGAGGCCGGCCAGGGCGTCATGCCACGTAGCTCGCGGCCGGAACCGGCCCAGCAGGATCACTACCGCCAGGCCGCTCATCGTCACCGAAAGGAAGTCGATCACGAAATCGACGGGCGTGCCTGCATAGAGCGCCACGGCCGCTACGACTTCAAAATCGATCGGCCGCGGCGCTCGGCTATGGCCTCGTACAACGCCAGCACGTTTTCCAGCGGCGTGTCCGGCTGGATGTTGTGGCACGGCGCGATGACGAACCCGCCGCCGCGACCGACCTCGTCCATCAGCCGATGCACCTCCTGACGAATCTCCTCGGGCGTCGCTCGCTGAAGCCAGCCCTGCACGTCGACCGCCCCGTGCAGCACGATCCGGTCGCCGAACTCCGCCTTCAGCTCGTACGGGTCCATGCCCGCCGCCTGCGGCTGGATTGTCTGCAGCGAGTCCATGCCGCATTCGATGAACCGCGGGATCAGCATCCGACTGGAGCCGCAGCAGTGATGCGTCACTTTGGCCCCGTACGAGTGCACCATGTCGAAGAACTCTTTTTTGAGCGGCGCGAACAGGCGATCGAATGTGCGCGGCGAGATGAGCGGCCCGCCCTGCGTGCCGAAGTCATCGCCGCAGGAGACCACGTCGATCCGTCCGCCGGCCGCTTTCAAAATCCGTTCGATGTATTCCATGTAGAACCGATGGCGAATCTCGACCAAGCGCAGATAGACGGGATCCTCTTGCGCGATGTCCAACAACGTCTGCTCGACGCCGCGCCCCATGGCAACGCGGTTGATGAAATCCTGCACCCAGAAGCCGCCCGTGCCGATCGCCAGGTCGCCGTACTGGGCACACAGCGCCGGCATGGCTTCGTAGTCGTACCAGTCCGGGCTGGGCCAGGGGAATCGGTCCACGTCCTCGACCGTGTGGAACGCCGCGTACGGCTCATCGACTGCTTCGGCATACTCGCCGTATTCGTTCGGCATGGGCCGGCGGCGAACGCCCCATTCATCGACGGTCGAGCCGTCTGGGAACGTCTTGTGCGGCGGGCCCGTGTAAGGCGGGTTCACATACCGGATGTCGGTGCCCAGACAGCCGTAAATCTCGTCGTCGCTCGATACACCGTAGTAATCCCTCAACGCTTCGCGGATCTCCGGCGTGACGAAGCAGTCGCAAGGCGTGAAATCCGGCTCCTGGTGGGCCATGGCCGCAAGAACACGCTGGCGAGGCGTCATAGGGGTTTCCTTGGCGTCCGTGGCACAAGCGTCTGGATTGTGCGGTGCCCTATGTTTTCCGACTACGTATTGTCCGAGCAAGCGAGACGCTTGCCCTACGATTCGTCAGGCCACCTTGAAGCCCATCATCCGGGCGAAGCGGCGCAGCAGGTCGCTGTGGTGGCCGGCGAAGACCGCCACGTGGTGGGGCATGCCCTGGTGGCACAGTTCGTCGAACCATTCGCGCGGGTTCCTGTCCGCCAGGCGGGACAGGGCGTTGGTGCCCATCAGGTGACGGCGCGGGGGGATCGTCCACCCGTCGGCTGCGGCCAGCCAGTAGCGATCGTCGCAGCGCCACAGGCGGAAGATCGTGATGGGCCGGTCGGGCGTGATGGTCGCCTCGACCACGGCCGGCTTCTTGTTGTTGAAATGCCGAGCGATCTGCGGCCCGCCCGGCTCACCCGGCGGCGGCGACAGCGACATGGGCGCCGCGCCGGCGTGCCACAGCGTGACCGTCTCCTCGTCGTGCTCCAGCCAATCGGACAGGTAGCAGCGCCCCATGCCCAGGCTCTCGCCGATCCAGGCACACAGCGCCCCGTCCACGTCCCCTTCGCACGCGATCGCACGGCCCGCGTCGGCCAGCCGGGCCATGCCCAGATACGGCCACTGGCCGAAGCGGTTCGGCATCTCCGGCCAGCAGCGTACGGCCAAAGCATCGAGCCCCTCGTTGTCCATGAAATGGCGCACGGCGAGGTACAAGCGCGACGCCATCGGTAGATCCGCGTCATCCGTGTCCTTGTGCGGCAGGCCACTCGCCTTGAGCTTCGCCACGTCTTCGGCCACCGCATCGGCCGGCAGATCGTCCACCACGTGACCGAACTCGATGAGACTGAACGTCTGCAGTTGAACGCCCAAGGCGCGGTAGGCCGAGAACGGGTCCACGTTCATGGCCAGAAACCCCGGCGCCTGGCTGCCGACCAGCCCGATCCGCAGCCGGCGCAGACGTCGGACCGTGGCGGCCAGGCGAACCGCATCGACCAACTGCCGGCCCGTCTCATCCTCGGCCGGGTCGCCGTAGACGAGCTCGAACGGATGGCCCATGCGCCGCAGCGTCGAGGCCCAGACGTGGGTGCCCACCAGCGAGCAGGAGCTGATCATGGCGCCGTCCGGCTTCTCGGGCGTGGCCCAAAGGACCAGGGGGTCAGCCCACAGCTGTGCGGCCGTAGGTGCCAAGCGGCCGTCGGCCATGGTGGCCTGCAGCAGCACGATCGCATCGACGCTCTGTCGCTCGCACGCCTCCACAGCACGGCGCAACGACGCATGGTCGATCGCCTTTTCCGGCGGTTCGAACACGTCGCACTCGGTCCGGGCGACTCGTTCCCGCACCCGCTGTTCCGTGAGCCGGCCCCACTGCATGTCGAACCCGGGCCGCTTGCGACCGAGGAAGATCAACCCGATTTTCATCTTGGGGTCACCGCTGGATGGCAAATCATTCATGG
>DQVB01000418.1 GCA_015661985.1 Planctomycetota bacterium
CCAACGACCGCCGCGGGCCGCCCATGCCAACACGGCACCGCCGGCCGCCGCCGTGGTGGCCGCCGCTGCGCTGATCAGCACCGACCAGCCGAATTCGCGGGCGTGTTCCCACGGACTGGCAACCACCATGGCAAGACATTTGGCCACAGACCAGCTGCGTAGCCAGCCGCCGCCGGCCTCGATCACCACGACGCCTGCTTTGTAGACCAGGCTGCCCAACGGCAGACCCGCCAACAGAACCAAGGCGCCGTGAACGGATACGGCGGCCAACGGCCTCCAACGGCCGAGTCGTACCAGGGGGCGGTGCGCAAGCGACAACGGCCGCTCCCCAGGGACCAGTTTGACCCACAAAGCCAACCCGGCCGCGGCCAGCCAGGCGAGCGCCAATAGCTGCCAAACCATACCGCGAAGCGCTTCCAGCGGCCCCAACCCCATGGCCGCCCGCCGCGTATACAGCTCCTCGGCATACGTGCGGATCATGAACAAGTCTGTGACGGTCATCTCCCCCGCGGCGGTCAAAGCCACCCATACCGTGGCCACCCCTACCGCTGGCCAAGCCCCCGGCAAGCTCACATGAAAGAAGACCCGCGCCGGCGGCCCTTCCACCAAGGCCTGCTCCTCCAGTTCGGCCTCGACCAACAGGAAACCGACGCCGACGATCAGCGCAACCCACGGGATGGCGGCCAGCCCGTGCACCCAAATGGCGCCGGTCCAGCCATCCAGCCACGGGGGCATTGCCCCGGCCAACGTGGCCCAGCCTCCAAGGCCAAAGCCCGCCTGCCACGCGGCCGCCTGCAGATACAGCGGCACGAAGAGCATCACCGCCAGCACCAGTAGTCCCAGTCGCCGTCCCGGCAGGTCGGTCCGCATCAACAGCCATCCCAACAGCGTGCCCGCCGGCACACTGGCCGCCACAGTGCCCGCGGCCATCAGCAGGGTGTTGCCTAGCAGCAATCCCGTTCGGCTGTCGGCGGCCAGGCCGGCTGCCAGCAGAAGCCCCGCAGTGGCGGCCAGCCCAATCGGCCCGGCCAACCGCCGGGCGATTCGCCCCGGCAGTCTGGGTCTGCCACCCGCTTCGCACGGCTCGGTTTGCGGAACGCCTGGTGGTTTGGAGCTCGTCACAGGACTACCGTTGGCAACCAGGGTGGGGCGGGCACTGCGCACCGTTGGCCCTGGGGCTTGGTGGGCGAGCCCTGCATTGCTGAGAATGTCCCAACGTTGCAGAAAGGGAACGCAGGATGGGCATTCTTGCCCGTCCATCACCGGCTCGACCGGCGACTCCGGCTGGTGCGCCAAAACTCACGTTCCGTGGCATCTACGATGTCCAGGCCAGTGCACGTCTTGTCCCACTTGTGACGGACAGGAATGTCCATCCTGCCCTGCCGGTTTGCAACGCTGGGGAATACCGGCACCGCAAACAACAGCCTCGTGTGCCGGCGCCAAAGCCGGCGCGGTCGGCGCGGGGACAACCCCAACCGGCCTATTGCCACTGGTAACGCCAGGCTCTGGGGCCGATTCGTATGGTCCTTCCGTCCAGTTCGACGGTGGCGGGCTTGTCATTGAAGTTTTCGACCACCCAGCTCCCATCGGCGAACAGGTAGAGGCCAACCCGGTTGGGGGCCCGGAATGAGCGGCCAAGCGGTTTCAAGAGCGGTTGCCGGAGTGCGTCCAGGGCGGCCTGGGGCAAGTCCAGGAGCCTTTTCGGTTCGCCCTGGACCCGCAACACGCGAACGTTCGCCGTGTCCAGCTGGACGCGGCCGTCCAGCGCCCGGGCCAGCCCGTCGGTGACCAGGATCGGGATGCCGCGCCGGATGAGTGTCGCCAGCTTCTCCGGCAGCTTGGGATCTTTCACGGCGTGGACCGAGAACAGTGCCGCTTTCGCATCCTCGGGAAACTCGTGGCAGGGTACCAGCGGCAGGCCCAGCATGCCCACGAAGTCGAACACGTAGGGCTCGCTTCCCGGGCGGCTGCTCGGCGGCTTGTAGGCGGCCACGCCGATGACCCGTCGCCGGCCCACGTGTTCGGCGACTCGGAACAGTTCGGCCGTACAGGCCCGCAGGGCTCGCACGTTGGCCGGCCCGGTATCCTTGAGCAACGAGCCGTAACAGAACAGTAGCGACTCCCTCGCCCCGCCCAGCACGGTCTGTCTGGCCTGCTCGACGTACGTTTGCTCCGTGGTGCCGTACGGATCAAACCAGCCGCCGCCACATTTGTCGCCGCCGATGCCCCCGAGCCACCGCATGATGAAATAGCCCTCATACTGCGGTGTGCCGCCCCAGCGGCGATCGTCGTAGTCTCGTGTCTCCGTGCCGACCCAGATGCGGTCGAAGGCCTTCGTTTCGCGCACCACATCGTAGCCCCGATCCTGGAAACGGTCGTACCACTTCGGGTACTTGATGATCAGCTTTGCCCGTGGGTTGACCCGTTTGGCCGGTGCCAAGATCCGCTCTCGGGAAAGGCGCACCATTAGCTCACAGCGGTAGTCTTCCCAAGTGTCGCCCGGCACCGGATACGTCCTCTCGCCGATCGTGACCGTTCGTGACCGGCGGGCGGCGTCGCAGTCGCTGCACTGGCAGTCCGTAAACCAGAAGTCGTCGATCATGATTTCGTCGAACAGCGCGGCCGTGTACTCGAAGATCTCCTGCAGACGGTCCTGGGTACCCCGGTCCGTGTAGCACGAGATGAGATTCCAGCCCGTCGACTTTTTGCCGACGATCGTTGTGGTCACGCAGCCTGAAACGTCGAAACCAGCGGCAAGAAACCGCTCTTTGGCATGCTGCAGAGTATCACGCGATGCGCGGTAACCGCTGCGGAACGCCTCGATATAGACTTTGGTCACGGCCGTCTCTCTGCACCATTGGATGGCGGAGTCAATCCCCTCGTCTGTGGCCAGGTGGTCCCGCACCTGTTGAGCCGTGATGATCGTAGAGAAACGGTGGATGTCCTGTTTGGCCCGCGCCGACTTCCACAGTTCGGCCGATTCGCCGGCCGGCCAAGCGATGCTCACGCCCCACGCCAGAAGAAACCACGTTGCGCCGATGCGTGCAGAACGAGTCATGCCTTTCCTCCCATGCGAGCCGCCAGGTTCAGCGGTTCCATTGTTTCCAGACAACTGCACCAGTGTTGCCGATCGGTCCGGGGAATGCAACTTCCGCCCATGGGCGAGAACCCATGGGCGACCACCGGCCGCTTCAGGGCCACGAGCCGCTTCATGGCCCGGTGTTGAGCCTTGAACACCTCTCCCATCCCGCCTCTGCCGACCCGATCGAGCATCACGTAGTCATCGATCACCAAAGGCTGGCGCCGTCCTTGCACCCATACGTCGGCCTGGTACGTGGTGAGTTTGCCCATAGGGGCCAATGCATCCGCCAGCTCCGCTGCGTCCCCAAAACGGCCGCTGCCCCAGCAGCGTTCGACAGGCCTCTGCATCTCTTCTGCAGAAAACAGACCGCTGTCCCGCAGTCTGTTCACCAGTTGCTCGACCGTGCTGGACATGATCGCCTCCACGCCGTACTCACAGATTCAGCCTGGCCCGTGGCTCTCACAGCGCCAAGACGAAGCCGACACAGGCTGCCCGCTCCTTCCCGACTCTGGTGAGCCGCGATACGTTCCTGCCGGCCGCCGGTTGCGACTCGTGCGGCGAGCCGATAGGTTGGGATGCTGACGCGGCCCTCCTTGGCCGTGGACCGGGGCATCTGGGCTCCGCACGCCAGGTTCGGGCCGGCCACAGGGCGCCTGGTTGCCAGGAGCGGTCGCCCGAGGTGACAGCCGTGTGGCTTGCGCCGCACGGAGGCAGCACTTGCAAATGGAGAGTGGAGCGATGGTGCGATTGCCGATTGTGTTGGCTCCGGTCGCCGTCCTGGCGGTCACGGCCGCCTGGGGCGGTGAGCCTTTGTTTCCCTTTGTGGTGTCTTACGAAACGCCCGATAACGCGACGAACATCTCCGGCTGGCTGGACGCCCCGGCGGGCAAGCATGGCTTTGTGCGCGTCGTGGACGGCCATTTGGCCACCGGCGCCGGGCCTCTCCGTTTCTGGGCCACCAACCTGTGTTTCGAGGCCTGTTTTCCCAGTCACGAGCAGGCCGAACGGGTGGCCGCCCGTCTGGCTCGCTTCGGTTTCAACTGCGTCCGCATGCACCACATGGACGCCTATTCCATCTGGGGTGACAGCCCGGACAAGACGACCATCGACCCGAAGAAACTGGACCGGTTGGATTACCTCATTTATCAGCTCAAGCGCCGGGGGATCTATACCAACATCAACCTCCACGTCTCCCGCACGTTGGGCGACCGGGAGGGATTCCCCCACGCGGACCAGCGGCCGAAGTACGACAAGGGCCTGGGAAACTTTGAGCCACGGATGATCGGGCTGCAAAGGAAATACGCCCGCGACTTGCTCACCCACGTCAACCCGTATACGGGTACCGACTATGCCCATGAGCCGGCTGTGGCGTTTGTGGAAATCAGTAACGAAGACGCCCTCTGTACCGTGTGGAGCCGCGGGCAGCTGGACGAGCTACCTGACCCGTACCGCACCACATTCCGCCGGTTGTGGAACAGATGGCTGCAGAACAAGTACGGCAGCACCGAGAGGCTCAAGCAGGCTTGGAGGGTGCGCCACGAGCCGCTGGGCGGGGAGATGTTGCGCAATGGCGACTTCACCCGGCCGCTGGCCGGCACCTGGAGCCTGGAACGGGACGCCCAGACCGAAGTGACGTGGGCCGTGCTGCCTGGTGGACCGGATGGCCGCCGGATGCTCCAGATCGCCGTCACGCGCCGGGGCCAGGTCTCCTGGCATCCACAGGTCCATCAAGCGGGGCTCCGGTTGCGCCAGGGCCGGCCGTACACATTGACTGTCTGGCTCCGCAGCGACAAGCCGCGCCGGATCGGGATCAACTGCATGATGGCCCACCAGCCGTGGGAGGGGCTGGGGCTGTGGGCCAGCCCGGAGGTCGGCCCCCAATGGCGCCGGTACCGCTTCACCTTTGTGGCTGAAAAGAGCGACGAGAACGGGCGGATCACGTTCACATCCCTCGAGCCGGCCACCTACCAGCTGGCCGGCGTGTCGCTGCGGCCCGGCGGCAACGTGGGGCTGGAGCCGGAGCAACGGCTGGAGGACGATTCCATCCCAGTGCCGCGGCGAAGCCGGCTGGACTTGACGGAGCCGGCCCGCGCCGACTGGGCCGACTTCCTATGGGAAACCGAACGTGATTACTGGTGGGGGATGTACCGGTTCTTGAAGGACGAACTGGATGTCCAGTCCCTGGTGTCCGGGACCCAGCTCAGTTATAGCCCGGTGCACATCCAGGCCGGGCTGGACTACATCGATGCCCATTCCTACTGGAACCATCCCGTCTTCCCGGGCCGCCCCTGGGACCCGGAGAACTGGTACGTGCGGAACCGCGCCCTGGTGAACACCCCCGGCGGCACGCTGGCCGGATTGGCGGCCCGGCGCGTGGTCGGGATGGCTTTTACGGTGAGCGAATACAACCATCCGGCACCGAACGTCTACGCCGCTGAGGGTTTCCCCATGATCGCCGTCTTCGGGGCGTTCCAGGGGTGGGACGGGATCTTCCTGTTCACCTATTCCCACAACACGGACTTCCAGCCTCGGCGGATCACCGGCTTCTTCGACATCAAGAGCGACCCGTCGCGCCTGGTCCACCTGCCGGCCTGTGCGGCGCTGTTCCTGCGCGGGGACGCCCAGCCGGCCCGCCGGACGCTCCGCGTGTTGCTGACGCAGGACGAAGAACGGAACAAGCTCCGCGAAACCCTCGATCCCTGGCAGCTGACCGCCCGGCACTTGGGTGCCGACCCGCGACTCGCTCTGCAACACGCCTTGGCTTTGGCCCTGGCCGGGCGCGCCACGCCGCTGCCTGAAGGGGCCGAAGACGCCGCGCGGTTTGTTTCCGACACAGGCCAACTCCGGTGGGACGTTTCGGAGAAGGGCGCAGGGTACTTCATCGCCGACACACCGCGGTGCAAGCTGTTCACCGGCTTTCTGCGCCGTCGGCTCTTCCAGCTCGGCGATGTGACGCTTCGGATCGGCCCCACTCGTCTCGATTGGGCCACCGTCTCGATGGTCGCTCTGGACGGGGAGAGCTTCCGCGACTCGGGCCGTATCCTCATCGCCGCCACCGGTTGGGTGCAAAACACCGGCGCCACGCTCCAGCAGCTGGGCGAGGACCGCGTTACCCTCGGGAGGCGCTGGGGTGAAGAACCCGTGCTGGCCGAAGGCATCCCGGCTGAGATCACCCTCCCGGTCGCCGCTGAACGGGTGCGCTTCTACCCGCTGGACGAAGCCGGCAACCGCCGCCGCCGGGTCCGTTGCGAAAGCGACGGTTCGCACACCGTCTTGACGCTCGATCCGAAACACCAAACGCTGTGGTACGAAGTCGAGATCCGCTAGCTTCCAAGCCGAACAACCCGCTCGAGACGAGTAGGTTCACCGATTCAGACGTAACGGCGGGGCGTAACAGGACGCCGGAAAGGCTGTGACTTGCGGGACTCCACGCCAGCGAGCGTTTCGCAGCAGCCCGGGTCTCCGAGCCGGGAATGGGAAGCCAGCCAAAGGGCGGAACTCGGCCCGGAGAGCCGAGCTACGGGGCCCGTGGCTCTGTGGTGCGCGGTGTGTGCGCCTGAACCGCAGAAGTGGGTCATGCTGTGCATGACGCTCGAGCCAAGGTCGTGCTCTGCGTGACAGACATCTGATGTTTGGCTGCCGCTGGGATGTACGTCCTGCACTGCATCCGCCAGACTGAACCGCAGGAGGTCCGAGTTGCGACCGTGTACGCTCCCGCCAGGATCGGTGCGCCCGAGGCGTACGCGGTGGAGAGCCCCCCCCGATGGCGCTTTCGCTGGAATTCGAGGTGACGCCGCGCGATGTGTTCCAGATCGCCGAGCGGCCGCGATGGTTGGTGGCGGTGGGGCGCATCATGGCCGGCCTGGTGCCGGCGGCCGGCGGGACGGTGTTGTCCACCTCGGCGAAGTGGGCTATAGTGCTGGGACCGATTCTGGGGAGGAGTTGCCCTTGCACACGCCAGAGAGTGGCGCGGGGTGCGTGGACCGCTGGATTCCGAGCACTGACGAGAGAAAGGAGCTGACGTGACCGACGAGAGACGCTTGGGGGTGGTGCAATGGTACGTGTTGGCCGCAGCTTTCCTGGGCTGGATGTTCGACGGGTTGGAGATGGGCCTGTTTCCCATTGCCGCCCGTCCGGCGATCCAGGACCTGCTCAATGTGACCGATGACGCTGTGGTCGGTCAGTGGAACGGGATTCTGGTGGCATCGTTCTTGTTCGGGGCGGCGGCCGGCGGCCTCCTGTTCGGATGGCTGGGGGACAAGATCGGCCGGGTGCGGACCATGGCTTTGAGCATCGCCGCCTATTCGGTGTTCACCGGGGCCTGTTATTTTGCCACCCATCCTTGGCAATTGGGAGTACTCCGGTTTTTTGCCGCTTTGGGCATGGGAGGTGAATGGTCCCTGGGGGTGGCCTTGGTGATGGAGTATTGGCCCGAGAAGCTTCGTCCATTTCTGGCCGGCGTCATTGGCGCGGCGGCCAACGTCGGGTTTTTGGCCATCGCCGTGCTGGGGATGACGTTCGCGGTGACCCCCGATTCGTGGCGTTGGATCATGCTGGCCGGGGCGGCTCCGGCCGTATTGGCTGTGTTCATCATCTTGTTCATACCCGAGTCGGAGCGGTGGAAGCGGTCGGTCAGTGCGGGGGCGGCCAAGCCGATCCGGGAGATCTTTTCCTCTGCGCTGTTGGGGCCCACCTTGTTGGCCATTTGTTTTGCCTCCATCCCCTTGATTGCCACCTGGGGCGGGGTGTCCGGGTTCTTGCCCCTGTGGGCCGACCAGCTGGCCGGGGAGGGCAACCCGTATGCGAAGGGGACGACGCAGGTGCTGATCTCTATCGGTGCGATCATCGGGTGCCTGGCCGCCCCGGTCATCGGCGGCAAGATTGGCCGCCGTCCGGTGTACTTTGGCCTGTGTCTGTTGTCCCTGATGATCTGCCAGTTCCTGTTCCGCGAGTGGTGGGAGTACGGCTTCTATTTCCTGTTCACCACGGCGGTGGCCGGTTGCCTGACGGCCGCCTTTTACGGATGGCTGCCGCTGTATTTGCCCGAGCTTTTTCCCACGCGGGTGCGGGCCACCGGCCAGGGGTTGAGCTTCAATTTCGGCCGCATCTTCGCAGCCATCGGAGCCATGACCACGGGGCAGATGATGGGGTTTTTCGAAGGGAGTTATCCGCGGGCGTGCTCCACGATCACGCTGGTCTACATCGTGGGGCTGGTGCTGATCTGGTTTGCCCCGGAGACGAAGGGCAAGCCGCTTCCGGATTGAGGACGGCCGCTCGTGGGAGGGACCGGAGGGGGCGCCTGCGCAGGGGGCGCTGGATTTCCGGCCAAGGGCCGTTCACAATGGAGTTGATGGCATGGGCCCAAGCGGCCGGGCTCGGGCCGCAGGTGGGCCGCCGATTGCTTGCCCGAAGCGCCGCTGTCTGCAGCAACAACGAGGAGCTATGGCCATGACGCGAGTTTCCGATCGTCCAGTCCCCAAGGTTTCCGCCGGTTCCCTTCTGGCCGCGTCGGCCTGGATCGTCGTGGCCGTCTGTTCAGCCCAGTGCCTGGCGGCCCAAGGGCCTGGGGAAAAGGCACAGACAGCCGCCCATGAGAAGCCCAAACCGAAAAAGGAGCAGTTCGGCTACCAGTGGAAGAGCCTTTTCGACGGCAAGACGCTCAAAGGTTGGAAGGTGCCCAAATTCGGCGGCGATGGCGAGGTGAAAGTGGAAAGCGGCGAAATCGTCCTCGGTATGGGCGATCCGATGACGGGCATCACCTGGGCCGGCGATTTCCCGCGGATGAACTATGAAGTGACCCTGGAAGGCAAGCGCACCAAGGGGATCGATTTCTTCTGCAGCACCACCTTCCCCGTGGGCAAGGATCCGTGCAGCTTCATCGTCGGCGGCTGGGCGGGAACCGTGGTGGGCTTGTCCTGTGTCGACTGGTACGATGCTTCGGACAACGCCACCAGCCGCTTCATGGCCTTCAAGGACAACCAGTGGTACAAGATCCGTATCCGGGTCTCGGACAAGAAGATCGAGTGCTGGATCGACGACGAGAAGATGGTCGACCTGGTATACAAGAACCACAAGATCTCGATCCGCGACGAGATGGAGCTTTGCCGGCCCTTCGGGATCGCCACGTGGTGCACCGAGGGTCGGATCCGGAACATCCGCGTCCGAAGGCTGAGGCCCGAGGAGGTGGCGGAGATCCCCGAGCGGCCTGAGCAATGAGGATGGACATGGGGCGACGGCTGTGGTGGGTTGCTGCCGGTGGTGGCCTGTGGTTGGCGGTGTTGTGCATGGCCGGCGCCGCAGCCGAGCGAGCTGCCGGGCCGAACGGGGCGGCGCGGGGCGATCGGGCGAACAAGACGCACGCCGGCGCGGCGGATGGACAGGCCGCCAAGAACGGCCAAGGGGCCGGTTGGCAGAGTCTGTTCGACGGCAAGACGTTGGGCCGGTGGAAGGTCATCGATCAGTACGATTTTGCGGACCACGGCCGGGTGGAGGTCCGCGATGGAGTTCTGGTCCTGCGGCGCGGCAAGCCGGCCACAGGGGTCCGTTGGACCGGCCCGTTCCCCACGATCGACTTCGAGGTGGCGTTGGAGGCCAAGCGGGTCGAGGGAGACGATTTCTTCTGCGCTGTCAGTTTCCATTGGAACCAGTCGCCGATGACGCTGGTCCTGGGCGGCTGGGACGGCACCGTGGTGGGGCTTTCCAGCATTGACGGCGAGCCGGCCGTGGAGAACGAAACGTGCTGCTGTGTCGACTTCCGGCGGGATCGCTGGTATCGGGTTCGGCTGCGAGTGACCCAGCCGCGGATCGAAGTCTGGTTGGATGAGCGGAAGATCATCGACCTGGCCACCGAAGGCCGTCGCTTTTCGATCTACTGGGAGATGGAGCCCTGTCTGCCGTTCGGCTTGGCCACCTGGTACACTACCGGCGCGGTGCGGAACATCCGGCTGCGCAAGCTCGGGGGGCCGTAGCCGCCGGGCCTTGTCGCCGGGCGGGTGCGGCCCGTAGAATCGCTTGCGGCACTGACCGATCCGACGGCATCTTCTCGGAGCACGAACGTTGGCTGAAACAGAAAAGGCGCACAAAGTCCAGATCGTGGGGGTAGGCGAGGACGGACTGGACGGGTTGACCGAGGCGGCCCGCCGACTGGTGTTGGCTGCCGAGGTCCTGGTCGGCGAAAACCACAGCCTGGCCCTTGTGCCGGACACGGGTGCTGAACGGCTGGTCGTGGGCAGCAACCTGGACGAAGCCGTGGCCAAGATCGAGGCTTCGGCGGGCAAACGGACGGTGGTATTGGCCGTCGGGGATCCCCTGTTCTACGGTGTGGCCCGCTTCCTTTCGGCACGGTTGGGAAAAGATCGCTTCGAGGTCGTCCCCCATGTGAGCAGCATGCAACTGGCTTTCGCCCGGGTGATGGAGAGCTGGGAGGACGCCTTTCTGACCAACCTGGCGACCCAGGACTTGGAGGAGGTGAGCGGCCAGATTCGGACGGCCCAGAAGGTGGGGCTGTTCACCACCGACCAGTGGACGCCGCCGGCCGTGGCGCGGGCACTGCTGGATGCCGGACTGGACTACTTTACCGCGTACGTGTGCGAAAACCTGGGTTCACCCGACGAACGGGTGACCCAGGGCGAACTGGAGGAGATCGCCAGCCACGAGTTTGCCCCGTTGAACGTGATGATCCTGCTGCGCAAACCCGAGGTGCCGGACCGGCCGACCGAGGCGATCGGGCGGCGGTTGTTCGGCAATCCGGACGAGGCTTTCCTGCAGACGCGGCCTAAGCGGGGGCTGTTGACCCATGCAGAAATCCGCTCCATCGCCCTGGCTGAGATGGACTTGGGGCCCTCCAGTCTGGTCTGGGACATCGGCGCCGGGAGTGGTTCGGTGGCCATCGAGGCGGCCCAGATCGCGGCGGGCGGCACGGTCTACGCCGTGGAGATGGATCCGGCCGATCACGAGCTGATCAAGGAGAACGCCGAACGGTTCGGGGTGCGCAACTTGGTGCCCGTCCTGGGCCGGGCCCCCGAGGCGTGGGAGGAGCTGCCGGATCCGGATGCCGTCTTCATCGGAAGCCGCGGGCGGGGCATCGTACGTCTGGTGGAAGAAGCCTACGGGCGACTGAAGACCGGCGGCCGGTTGGTGGCCACCATGTCCAGTGTGGACAACGTGACTGACGTCCACCAGCTGTTGCGGGGCTACCGTTGCCAGCTGAACATCCTGATGCTCAACGTGGCCCGCGGCACGTTCCAGTTCGATCGGCTCTTCTTCGAAGCCTTCAATCCCACGTTCCTCGTTTCTGTGGTCAAACCGGGCTCGCGGTGATGGTGGACCAGACGTTGGACGTCATTGCTGTGGGGGCTCACCCGGACGACGCGGAGATCGGCTGCGGCGGCACGCTGGCCCGGCTTGTCCAGCAAGGGTACCGTGTGGGGATTGTCGATCTGACGGACGGCGAGCCCACGCCCGGTTCCCCGGGTCCGGAAGTGCGGCTGGCCGAGGCCAGGCGGGCCGCGGAAACGCTGGGCGTGGCGGTGCGAATCACCTTGGATCTGGACAACCGACAGCTGATGGATTCGCCCCAGGCGCGGGTGAAACTGGCCCGCCAATTCCGCCGCTTCCGGCCCCGCCTGGTCCTGGGCTTGGGCCATCGCACCCCGATGGCCTCGCCGGATCACTATCAGGCGATGCTCATCACCGAGGCGGCCATCTTCTACTCCAGACTGACCCGCTGGGACGATCAGTTCAGAGGGCTGGCCCCGCACCGCGTGCCGGCCCTGATGCATTACTTCCTCAACTTCCGCGCCCTGTCGCCTCACCATCCCGGGACGCTGGTGTCTGACATCAGCGGCACGCTGGAAACAAAGATCGCCGCGGTGGCCTGTTACGACAGCCAACTGCCTCCCGACAGACGCCACCTGCTGGAGAGGATCCGCATCTTCAACCAGCAACAGGGGCGAGCGGCGGGGTTCGAGGCGGGCGAGGTGCTGGCCAGCCCCACCGTGCTGGGAACCCGTGACCTGATGGGACTGCTCTTCGGCCCTGACAAGCTCGAATAGCGCTCCCCGTGTGTTGGTCGCAGCGCAAGCGTTCGCGGGGCGTGAACGGATATGTCGCAGCGCCGTGATTGCCCTACGGGGCCCGGCCGGCCGAGCGGCGCTGGCCGTGGTAGATCGCCCGCTCGGTGATCACCAGATCCATGGGCACGTCGTGCGGCGCGGTCGGTATTTCCGGAAAGATCTGGCATTGGAAGGCCACGCCGGCCAGCAGCGCGTCGGGCCGGACTTGGGCCAACAGTTTGTCGTAGTACCCGCGCCCGTGTCCCAGCCGCGTGCCGCGCCGATCGAAGGCCACCCCGGGGACCACGATGAGATCGAGTTCGGCGGGGGTGGCCAGCCGGTGCCGCAGGCCCCGGAGGGCGGGTTTCGGTTCGGGGATACCCAGCGTGCCGGGGGCCAATTCCTCCAGGTCGCGCAGGCGGAACAGGCCCAAGCGGTCGGGCTGGCAGTAGGGCACGACCACCTGTTTGCCGCTGCGGAGCGATTCAGCCAACAGCGCTCCGGTCTGCACTTCACTGCGGAAATGCACATAGAACATGACGACCTTCGCAGTGGAGTACTGGGGCAACGCCGCCAGTTTGGCGCAGATGGTACGGCTGGCGGCGTCCCTGTCCGGATGCCGGTCGCGGCGCGCAAGGGCCTCCCTGCGGAGGCGTTGCTTCAGGCGAACCAGTTCGGACGGTCCCATCGCAGTCCTTGCGCAGCCGGGTGTGCTCCTCCGGCCCGGCACGGGCTTACGAGTACAGCTGGGTGATGGCGGCGTCGACGGCTTCGTCCTCGTCCTGCTGGCCGTCCGCGCCTCGTTTGGCCGAAGCCCGGGCCACGTCGGCCGCCAGTTGGGCCAGTTCGGCGTCGCTGGGTCCACCCGCCGCACTCAGCATGCTGTACTCGTAGCGGTCGAAGTTCGAAGCCCGGATCTCGTACGGATCGCCTGCCGGTGTGGTCCCGGTGCCGACCCGCGTCCCGTCCGGCTCCTCGATGATCCTGTGGGCCGTCAGGTACGCCACGCTGGTGCCCACGTCCCGGTCGCCACCCGCGCCGTCCGGATTGACCACGTCGGCAGCCACCACCTTCCAGAACCCTTCGACGCGCTGTACCGCCTTGGAGTTGTCCATCCACGAGACGGTCGGCGTGCCGTGGAACTCGTCGTTGAAGGGGCCGTCGTCGAAGCGCGCCACGTCCCGGCCTTCGGTCGAGTACGCCGTGACGTTCTCGAACCGCACTGTCCGGTGGAAGTAGGCTTTGTCGGGAAGCGGATTGCCCGTGGCGGGATCGACGGGCACACCGGCCATCCGCCCGTAGACGAAGGTCCCGCGGAAGCCGTCCTTGCCATTGGAATCGCGGAGCACGGCCGTATCGCCCGAGCCGCCTTTGCCGAAGGCCACCGCCCAGGGGAAGTTGTGGGCGATGTTCGTGTAAACCAGCCCGCCCACGGTGCCGGTGAAGGTGGCCGTCTCAGGCGTACCCTCGTAGTGGTCGTCGTTCACCGAGCCGTAGAACCAAGCCTGATCGTTGCCCTGGCTGGCTGTCGCTTCGGCCCTGTCGAATCCCACAGCCCGGATCGAGTAGGGATTGCCGGCCAGCCGGACTTCATTCAGCCGGGCGGTGAACACATCGTCGCCCGCCGAATCGGTCAGCTGGACGGTATCTGTGCCGCGGTTGCCTGGCGAGCCGATCTCATCGGCAAAGAGGCTGACGTCCACGGCGCCGTCCACCCGGTGGGAGAACCCGGCACCGACCAGAATGGCCGTATCGGGATCCGCCTGGGCCTGTTCATCCCCCGCGGTGCCGTACAGGCGGGCCACGTCGTCTCCGCCTTGGCCGAAGCGCACGGCGATCTGGTCCACGTCCGAAGCCATCAGGAAGATCCCGTTTCCGGGCTGCACCAGCCGGCCGAAGGCCGCCGTGCCGGTATAGGCGTCCGTTTCCGCCGAGCCGAACAACTCCGCCTGGTCCGCTCCGCCCCGACCATAGACGCGGATTTCCGTCGTGTCGAAGACGTTCACCTCCACGCCGGTTTGGACCATCCTGCCGTGATCCGGATAGAGCGTAAACGCCTCGTTCCCCGCCGTGCCCCAAACGAGGGCGGTGTCCTCGCCGGCGCCGCCCGCGAAATCGACCTGGTCGACGTCGCCCGCGTCGTACAGGTACGCCTGGCCATTCAGCTTCACCTCGTAGTCCGTGCCTCGCGTGCGGAATTCGAACAGGTCGGCGTCGTCGGTGCCGCGGGCCACGACGCGTCGGCCCACCAGGGCCACGGTACCGGGCGGGATGGGGCCGACGATTTCGACCCCGTAGTCCTCCACTTCGCCGTCACGGGCCGAACCGGTGGGCTGCGCGATATCCTCCGCGTACTGGGCCGAACTGAAGCGGAAGCGAGCGTAGGTCTGCCCCAGGACGGCGTCGGCGGGCACGGTCACCCCCAGCGCGTTGGCGCCGGCCACGACCGGCACGCGGTCGAAGACCTGTTCGGCGGCCGTCCACCGGCCATCGCCGTCGAAATCGATCCACCCGCTGAGCACCCCGGCCACCGAGGCGGTCACCGTGATCTGGCTGGTCATCCCTGCCTGCAGCGAGGAGACGGCCACACCGTCCTCGTCGTCGCTGGTGGTCGTGTCGTCACCGTCCGCCGTGGCGCTGGGTTGGCCGTCCCCCTCCGCATCGACCGACTGGCCCAAGTAGACGTCCGGATCGATCACGTGGCGGGCGCCGTTGTCGGCCAGCAGGGTGGCGTAGGAGGCGGGGGCATCGCCGTAATCCAAGCCGTACTGGCCCCCGTCGTCGTTGAGGATATCGATCCTTCCCTGGTCGTCTTCCAGCGTCGCCAGGTTGGCGTCGATCAGATCGAGCAGGAAGAACTCGTCCCGTTCCACGAACAGATCGCCCACAACCTGGAGGGTGAGCGTCTGGACAGCGAACGGCTCTTGCTGGATGGCCACCAGGATTTCGTAGTCGTTTCCGTCGAAGCCTCGCCACACGACCAACTCGCTGGAGACCTGCGGCTTCCAATCCCGCCCTGGACTCTCGGACATGTTCTGCGGGATGGCGCGGGTGCTGAGGTCGTAGAAGAAGACTTCCCAGTTGCTACCCACCAGCGAGCTCCATACCACCCGGTCGCCGGAGACGCGAGGATGTTCATCCAGCACGGCGTTGTTGGAGAGGTTCAGAAAGACAGCCGGGTTCGGCGCACCGCCGAAGGCGACGTTGTAGTAGAAGATCTCGTTGTCCGTGCCGTCGAAGCCGGTCCAGACCACGTTGTCCCCGGAAACCTGCGGGTCCCGATCTTCAACCGTGTTCTCCGTCACAGCGGTGATCAGGCCCGTATCGATCTGGTAGAGGTAGATCTCGTGATCGGCCCCGTCCGCCGCCCCGTCACGATGTTGCCACACGACATTGTTGCCGGAGATCTGGGGCCGCTCGTCCGGCTGCGCGTCGAACGTCAGCCGCTCGGTGCCGATGCCCGCTCGGTGCAAGTAGATCTCGAGGAAGTTGACATCATCGCCGCCAGCCCAGACCACGTTGCCGCCATCCAGTTCCGGGGCGCGGTCGGCGAAGGTGTTGTCGGAGATGTTCACCGCGGGCCCCCCAGCGGCGATATCGTAGAGGAACACTTCGGAATCGCTTCCGATCGGCATGCCCAGCCAAGCCACGTGCGACGCGGACACGCGCGGGTTGACGTCGGGGTAGTCGTTGTCAGTCAGTTGGGCCAGGGTGTCCGTGGTCAGGTCGTAGAGGAAGATCTCCAGGTCATTGCCGTCGTCGCCGGCCCAAACGATCTTCGATCCTGCCACGGCAGGGGTCAAATCGTCGCCGTCATTCTCCGTCAGCTGACGCCCCTGGCCGGTGGACAGGTCGTAGAGGAAGATCTCCGAATCCGCGCCGCCGTCGCTGCCGCCGGGGGCAGCCCACACGACAACGTCCCCGGACACATGGACCGCTTCGTAGTCGTTCTGCTGGTTGCTGGTGATGCTGCGCGTCTGCCACAATCCCAGCGGAGTGCCCTGGGGCACGAACTGGAAAGTACCCTGGGCGGGGACGTAATCGTCGCCGGGGTCATCGTACGGCAACTGGGCCGCGGTGGCCGTGCCGTCCTGCGTCTGGTAGTCCACGGTCACCGGCGCGCCGAAGGAATCGGTGATGATCAGATCCACTTGGACCTCGGTCAGCCCGGAGTGGCCTTCGGCGATGGCCGCATCGCCCACGCTGACCCGGGCCAGCTTGTAGTTGCCGAAGTCAACGTCGGTGCGGTTTTCGCCTTTGGCCAGATCGATCGTGTAGGCCCCCCCGCCGCCCGGCAGCGTTTGGATCCACCGGTCGGGGAGGATTTCCCGAACGATGTAGACGCCGTCGAACAGTTCCCCGAACTCGTAGTAGCCTGTCTCGTCGACGTTCGGTGTGTTCGGGTCGTCCCGCATGGTGACCGTCCACATTTCGACGGGCTCGCCCGTTTGCGGGTCCACGTCGAGCAGGCCGTTGTCGTTCTCGTCGATGAACACCGTGATGCCCGGCATGCCGGATTCGATCCCCACCGGCTGGCCGCTGGTCGGGTCGAAGCGGAAGACATAGGGTGCACCGCTCATCAGGTCCACCAGTTCGGCCTGGGAGCTGGGCCGAGCCAGGCTGTAGAAGTTCAGCCCATCGCCGGCGTCGAAGCCCACCTCGGCGCCTGGTGCGCCGAAGCCGTCGCTGCCTTCCATGTCCCCGGTGGTCCATTCCATGCCACGGTAGGCGAAGGCCACGATGTCGCCACCGGGTGAGTCTTCGATGTAGAGCACGAAGGAGTTCCGCGCGTCGGTGTTGGCCGCGCTCATGCGGTCGTAGTAACCGACCAGGCGCCAGTCGATCTGGATGTAAGGATTGCCGCGAGCGCTGATCCCCTGGTTCAGCCGCACGTCGCCGCCGCCGGAGGTCATATCCACGTCGGCCCAGAAGGGGGCGATCATCGGTACGGCGCTCGGGAACCCAGGCGTGGCTGAGGTGAACGGCCCGCCGAACGTGACGTACCCGTTGCTGTTGACATAGACGTTCGTGTAACTGGAACCGTAGAACTGGAACTGGAATCCCAGCGGAATGGCACCGGTGGAGGATTCGTCCACGTCCTGCATGAGCACCTGGCTGCCGAACGGCTGCGGCATGAACGGCAGATCGATCAGCATGGGTTCGCGGTCCCAGACGCCGTTGGCGTTCCGGTCGTCGAACTTGTAGCCGCTGATCGAAGCATCCCCGGCCACCAGCGGCACCAGGTGATCTTCCACCTCCCCGTCGGGCGGCACGACGCCGGCCGGCGGGCCGTCGAAGGAGAGGTTGGGATCGGGGCCGAAGGGGGTGTCGCTCAAACGGAAACGGGCTACCGTATCCCGGGACACGTCGA
>DQVB01000416.1 GCA_015661985.1 Planctomycetota bacterium
ATGGGCACCCGGTAGCCGGCGTGCCCTGTGCGTGTCCGCCCTCGCGGCCCGACCGAAGCGTACGGCGGCGCGTCACCGAGCCGGCGAAACGGGGAAGAAACGACCGAGGGAAGCAGAAGTCGCTGTAGTCTCGGCAGTGCTCCTTGAGCGTAATGGGGAAGGATCATGACTCAGCAAGAGAAGTTGTCGCAAGACGGCCGTACCGAACGAGCGGCAAGACGATGGAGCGTGCAACGGTGCGAGGGCCCGCGCACGGGGCCTCCGCCGTGCGCGGGGGTGGCGGAGACCTTTTTCCGACAGGGCATGTGTGCCGTTCTGCTGTGGCTGGCCGTTGTCGCCTCCTCGATCGCAGGCGACGTGGTCCGCGTCCTGCCGCAAGGCAAGCGACCCGAGGACAGTCGCCTCGGCCCGTTGAAGACGCTGAAAGACTACTTTCCCTTCGCGCCGCCGGCCACAACTGAGGCGTGGCGGCGGCGGGCCGAGCGGGTGCGGCGCCAGGTGCTGGTGGCCACGGGGCTGTGGCCCATGCCCACCAAGACGCCTTTGAAAGCGGTGCTGCACGGGAAGATCGATCGGGGCCAGTACACGGTGGAGAAGGTCTACTTCCAGAGCTTTCCAGGGCACTTCGTCACCGGCAACCTCTACCGGCCCGTGGGACGTTCGGGAAAACTGGCCGGGGTGCTTTGTCCCCATGGGCACTGGGCCAACGGCCGATTCTATGAAGCGCCGGAAAAGAACTTCAAACAGCAACTGGAGGCCGGTGCCGAGAAGTTCGATCCCAGCGGGCGCTACCCGCTCCAGGCCCGGTGCGTGCAGCTGGCCCGCATGGGCTGCGTGGTCTTCCACTACGACATGGTCGGGTACGCCGACCACCAGCAGCTGGCCCATCGGGCCGGCAGCCGCGAGCATATGAACACCAAAGAGAACTGGGGCTACTTCAGTCCCAAGGCCGAGCTGTGGCTCCAGACCATCATGGGGCTGCAGACATACAACTCGATCCGAGCCCTGGACTTCCTGTTGAGTCTGCCCGAGGTGGATCCGAAGCGGATCGGAGTGACGGGGGCCAGCGGCGGGGGCACGCAGACGTTCATCCTCTGTGCCGTCGACCCCCGTCCTGCAGTGGCCGTTCCGGCGGTGATGGTCTCTACGGCGATGCAGGGAGGTTGCACGTGCGAGAACGCCTGCTACTTACGCATCGGTACGGGGAACGTGGAGATTGCAGCCCTCTTCGCCCCCCGCCCCCTCGGTCTGATTGCCGCCGATGACTGGACCAAGGAGATGGAAACGAAGGGCTTCCCCGAGCTGGAACGGCTGTACACGATGCTCGGCGTGCCCGAGCGAGTTGCCCTGTGGGCCTTCCTCCAATTCCCCCACAACTACAACTATGTGTCACGCACGGCTATGTATCCATGGTTCAACGAACACCTCGGGCTCGGCATGGAAGAGCCGATCGAGGAGCGGGATTTCGAGCCCTTGACACGTGAGGAGCTGACCGTCTGGGATGACGAACACCCTTCCCCGCCCGGTGGTGACGAACACGAGCGGGCCTTGTTGCGGTGGATCACCAACGACACGCGACGCAAGATGACCGCCCTCGTACCGAAAGGCGCTGGATCCCTCGACCGGTACCGGCAAGTGATCGGCGGCGCAGTGGACGTGATGATCGGCCGTCGTTTGGAAGAGATCCAAGAAGTGGCCTGGGAGGACCGTGGCCAGGCGACCGTAGACGGTTTCCTCCTGAAAAAGCTCTTGATCCGCAACGTGGCGGCCGGGGAGGAGATCCCGGCCATCGGCGTCGTCCCGCGCCCATGGAACAGGCAGGCAGTGATTTGGGTCACTCGAACGGGCAAGCAGGGCCTTTTTGACGGGCCGGGACGCCTGGGACCGGCCGTCAAGAGGCTGCTCGAAGGCGGCACCGCCGTGCTGGGGTTGGATCTGTTCGGCCAGGGCGAATTTACCAACGACGGCAAACCGCTGGCCAAACAGCGGCTCAATTCCGATCGGCACGCCTACGCCGGTTACACGTATGGCTACAACCACCCGATGTTCGCACAGCGCGTGCACGATATCCTGGCGGCCGTCAAAATGGTCCAGGCCCGCTGGGCGCCGGACCGGATCCACCTGGCCGGGCTCGACGGCGCGGGCCATTGGGTGGCTGCGGCGATACCGCAAGCCGGCGGGGCAATCGGGCGAGCGGCGGTGGATACGGCCGGGTTCCGGTTCGCCGATGTTGAGGCGATCGACGATGCCGGCTTCCTCCCCGGCGCCGCCAAGTATCTGGACCTTCCCGGCATCCTGGCCCTGGCCGCTCCGACTGAACTGTGGCTTGCCGGCGAAGGCCCCCAGGCACCGGCGGTGGTGCGAGCCGCGTATCGGGCGGCCGGCGTGCCGGAGAAGCTGACTGTGTGCAACACCAACCGAGAGGCACGGGCGTCGGCTGCTGTCCAGTGGCTGCTGCGATAGCTTTCCGGAGGCACCTGCGGATGCGCTGCTGCTCAACGACGAACCCAAAGGCCAAGGAGAGACGGAATGGGTGCGACAACATGCCGATTTGGATACGTGGCGACGGCCATGGCTGCCCTTTGGCTTGCCGTGGCACCGGCCACCGGCACCCAGGGGGCCGACAAACAGTGGCTGGCCCAGTGGGAGGCCCGCAACAAGTCCTGGATCGCACTGCACTTAATCGGCCCGGTGCCGGAAAAGTTGGACATCACCGAGCGCCTGATCTCGGAGGTGCTGGCCCCGATGGGCATCAACGTGTTGATCCTCGAAGTGTGTTACGGGTTTCAATACCAATCGCATCCCGAGCTGTCGTCCGGAGGCCTGGA
>DQVB01000374.1 GCA_015661985.1 Planctomycetota bacterium
GAAGCCGCCCCATGGCGCCAGCCCCCGCCGCGCCGGCGCGGTGGAGACCAGGGCGCAGCAACGGGCGGTAGCTTTCTGGGCGGACAAGTGGTAGAAGTGGACGGTGGTTGTGCCAACCGGCGCGCCGGGGGACAAGCAGGAAGTCGGTGGGCGAGAGTCGGGAGACGGTAACGGATGCTGCGATTGGGAAAAGAGCCTCTGGGGCGGCCAGCCGGATCCCTGTTGCCGCTGGTTGAGCCGATCGAGCCGGCCCCCAACGCCGAAGAGGTGTTTCTGCGGCTTTCCGTCCGACCCCACTGTCTGTTCCTCGATAGCGCGTTGCCCGATGGGCAGCTGGGCCGCTATTCCTTTGTGACCGCCGATCCCTTCGAGTTCATTCGATCGCCCGTCGAAGGGGCCGCCGCCCTGGGGCAACTCGCCCGCCGGCTGGCACCCTACTGTCTCGACCCCGAGCGGGGGCTCCCGCCCTTCCAAGGCGGGGCGGCCGGCCTGTTCAGCTATGACCTGGGTCGCCAACTGGAGCGACTGCCACGTCCTGCCTACGACGAATTCCGCTTGCCCGCCTTGGCCGTCGGGCTCTATGACGTCGTGGTGGCCTTCGATCATCTGGCGCAGCGCTGCTGGATCATATCCACCGGTTTCCCCGAAACGGGTCGCCCTCGGTTGCGACGAGCGCAGCGGCGGCTGCGGCGGTTCCAGGCGTGGCTGGCCGCCACGCCGGTGGGACCTGATCGGCGTCCCGTGCCAGAAAGCGCCCCCATCCCGGCCGGGCGATTGGCTCCCCAGTTTCCCGTGGCCGGGCCAGAAGGCCTGACGAGCAATCTCTCGCCCCCCGACTACTTGGAGGCGGTACGCCGGGCCATCGAGTACGTCTACGCGGGCGATGTGTTCCAGGTGAACCTGGCCCAGCGACTGCTCTACCCTGCCGTGGAGCATCCGGTGGCTCTGTATCTGCGGTTGCGGCGGAGAAACCCCGCTCCTTTCGCCGGCTATTTCGATCTGGGGGATTTTCAAGTGCTCAGCGCTTCGCCCGAGCGGTTCTTGCAGCTCTGCGGCGGCGTCGTTCAATCTCGCCCCATCAAGGGCACGCGGCCGCGTTCGGCCCGGCCGGAGGTGGATCGATTGGCCCGGGAAGAACTGGCCCGCAGCCAGAAAGATTGGGCGGAAAACGTGATGATCGTCGATCTGTTGCGGAATGACCTGTCGCGCGTCTGCGAGCCGGATAGCGTCTGTGTGACCCAGCTGTGCCGTGTGGAGAGCTACCAATACGTACATCACCTGGTTTCGGCCATCCAGGGGCAGCTGCGGCCTGGCCGGTCGGCGGTGGATTTGCTGCGGGCGACGTTCCCGGGCGGCTCGGTGACCGGGGCGCCGAAGGTGCGAGCCATGGAGATCATCGCCCAGCTGGAGCCCACAGCCCGTGGCCCCTACTGCGGCTCACTCGGCTATATCGGCTTTGATGGTTCGATGGACCTGAACATCCTCATCCGTACGATCACCGCCGGGGGCGGGTGGTGGCAGGCCCCGGTGGGCGGCGGCATCGTGGCCCAGTCCGATCCGCAGCGCGAATACGAAGAGACGTGGCATAAGGCCGAAGGACTGCTCCGCGCGTTGATCCCGTAGGCTTCAGCGCAGTGTCAGGCAAAGCCAGCGATGATCCTGCTGATTGACAACTACGACAGCTTCGTCTACAACCTGGCCCGCTACCTCCAGCGCCTGGGCCAGACGACCCGGGTGGTACGCAATACGGCCATCGACGTGGCCGGGATCCAGCGGCTGCGGCCCCAGGCCTTGATCTTGTCGCCCGGTCCGTGCACGCCGCGACAAGCCGGCTGTTCACTCGATGCGGTGCGGCGGTTGGCCGGCCAGCTGCCCATCCTCGGCGTGTGTTTGGGTCACCAAGTCATCGCGGAAGCCTTCGGCGGACGAGTCGTCCGCGCCGAGCAACCGGTCCACGGCCGCAGCTGGCGGGTCTTCCACGACGGCCGCGGTCTGTTCAGCGGCCTGCCCAGCCCGATCGTCGCCTGCCGCTACCATTCGTTGGTCGTCGACCGCTGCCAGCTGCCGGCGTGCCTGGAGGTCTCCGCCTGGACCGAAGAAGGAACCATCATGGCCCTGCGGCATCGTGAGCTGGCCGTGGTGGGAGTCCAATTCCATCCTGAATCGATCCTCACCGACTTGGGCTACCCACTCCTGGCCAGTTTTCTCCAACTGGCCGGCCTGGGCCGCCCGACAACGATACCGGATATGGCCAGCGAACGACGCTTCGAAGAACAAGAGGGCCCGCGCCCGCAACGGCCGACCCAGAAGCCGTTCAGCCAACGACTCCCCCATTGACGGCGATGCCGACTTCGCTGTGTCTGGCGATCTGGTTCAGGATGCTGTCACACCGTCAGGGCCCAAGAGTGCATCCGGCTCACGAGGGGGGTGCCGGGCCGGCAGTCTCTTGCCCTGCGCCGGGGTGCTCGTTATGTTGAGGCTTTGCCCCAGCCCTGGTAGGGTGGGACAAGATCGCCGCCGGTGGTGGTGGGCCAGCGCAAAGCGGTTTTCACCTGCCGCTGTTTGGGTGGCTGACGTTTTTCCGACGGCCGCCGGCCCACAAAGAAACGGTTTTGCCTGTCCCACGCTACGAATGTTGTCGGCCCGTGGGGGCTTGCGCGTCAGGTTTTGAGTCTACCGGATCGATCACCCTCCGTTCAGGACAGAGTATGAGCGAGTCTTCTGTACCGGGTCGCCTCGCGCGACAGCTCCCAATCTGGCTGGCTGTTTTGTGCATCGCAGCCTCCTGTTCCCGCCCCGGTCCTCACGGGCCGCTGCCGAAGGCCAGCGGGCGTCCGGCCAGCGAGACGCCCCAGGTGTTGGCCGGATTCTGGCCCCAATTCCATGGTCCCAACCTGGACAACCTCTCCAGCGAGACGGGGCTGTTGAAGCGTTGGCCGGAGGGCGGGCCGGAGTTGGTCTGGTACGTGGAGGGGGTCGGCGCCGGGTTTGCCGGCGTGGCTGTGGTCGATGGGATGATCTACACGGCAGGCAATGTCGATGGGAAAACCATGATCACGGCCTTGGATTTGGACGGCCAAATCCGATGGCGGAAGCCCAACGGCCCGGCCTGGACAAGGGAGTACGAAGGCGCCCGCGGCACGCCGAGTGTCGACGGCGATCGGCTCTTTCATTTGAGCCCCAGCGGCAACCTGATCGCCATGGATGCCAAGACGGGCAAGGAGCTGTGGAGCCGCAACGTGCTCGAGGAGTTCGGCAGCAAGCCACCGCATTGGGGCCTGGCCGAATCGGTCATCATCGACGGTGATCGTGTGATCGCCACTCCGGGCGGGCCGGAAACGTGTGTGGTGGCGTTGGACAGGAAGACTGGACGCACCGTATGGCGGTCCGCCTCGGCCGACGGCGACCAGGCTGGCTACGCCTCGCCCACGCTGGCCGAGTGGGGCGGGGTGCGGATGATCCTGCAGATGACCGCCAAGGCCCTGGTGGCCGTGGATGCGGACAGCGGCGAGTTGTTGTTCCGCTACCCCCATGAAACGCGTTACGACGTGAACGCCACTCGGCCCATTTTTCACGACGGTTGTGTGGTGATCAGTTCCAACTATGGCACAGGCACAGTGAAGCTGAAGCTCCGTGTCGCCGATGGCCGTGTCGTGCCGGAGAAGCTTTGGGAGTTCAAGCCGTTGGACAACCACCACGGCGGGGTGATTTTGGTCGACGGCTACCTGTACGGCAGTTCGAATCGACACTGGCACTGCGTCGACTGGCAGAGCGGCCAGGGGATGTACCGGGAGCGGGGCGTGGGGAAAGGTTCACTCACCTGCGCCGATGGAATGCTGTACCTGTTGAGCGAGAACGGCCGAGCGGGATTGGCTGCGGCTTCGCCCGAGGGGCTGGAGTTGACCGGCCAATTCGAATTGCCGGAAGGGGGCGAAGGCAAAAGCTGGGCCCATCCGGTGGTTTGTGGCGGCCGGTTGTACATCCGCCACGGCGATTTCCTGTACGCCTACCATGTATCGGCGCCGTGAAGCGCCGCGTCTGTGAAGCCTATGGGTGCCGTTGGGCCGGGATCGGTCAGTGGTGGGGTTCTCACCGACGGCGGGTTACGAAGGGCTCGGAGGATGGAGGGCGACAACAGGCAGACGAAGAGCGGGATCACGCGACGTCGGTTTTTGGCCGGTACTGCCGCTGCGGGAGCTGTTTCAGCGTGCCCCGGGGCGCTGGCTGCCCCGGCGCCGTCGGCGCCCCGTTATCGTGTGGCGGTGATCGGGCACACGGGGCGAGGCAACTACGGGCACGGCCTGGATCGCGTGTGGCTGGAGATCCCTGAGACACAGATCGTGGCTGCGGCCGATGCCGATCCGAAGGGCTTGGCCGCAGCCGTCCGCCGCTTGGGCAACCCCCGCCCTTATCCCGACTATCGCCGCATGCTGGATGAAGTGAAGCCGGACCTGGTGAGCATCTGCCCGCGGTGGCTGGATCAGCACTGTGACATGGTCCTGGCGGCGGCCGAGCGGGGTGTGCGCGGCATCTACCTGGAGAAGCCGATGTGCCGGACGTTGGCCGAAGCGGACCGGATGGTGGCCGCGTGCGAGCGGCACGGTGTGAAGCTGGCCATCGCCTTCCAGACGCGCTATAGCCCGAAGCTGGCGGTGATTCAGCGGCTGATCGAGTCGGGGGCGTTGGGCCGGGTGTTGGAGTTCCGCGCCCGCGGCAAGGAAGACCACCGCGGGGGCGGCGAAGACCTGTGGGTGCTGGGCGTACACATGTTCAACCTCATCCACCATTTCGGCGGGGCGCCCCAATGGTGTTTCGCTTCGGTGGAGCAGGACGGCCGTCCGATCTGCAAGGAGGACGTGGTGGAAGGCAACGAGGGGATCGGGCCGCTGGCGGGCGACACCGTGCATGCCATGTACCGGCTGGCCCGCGGAGCGACGGCCTATTTCGATTCGGTGCGCAACGGCCGGGGCAGCCCCACCCGCTTCGGTTTGGCCATCTTCGGCTCCCGGGGTGTCGTCCAGATGTTCAACACGGGCCAGATCCCTGACACCTACTTCCTGCCCGATTCGTCCTGGTCCCCGGGGCGCACGGGCAAACGATGGATCCCCGTCACATCGGCCGGGGTGGGCAAGCCGGAGCCGCTGGAAAACCGGGGCCTGCACGGGGGCAACCTGCTGGCGGTACGGGACTTGATCCAGGCCATCGAAGAGGACCGCCAGCCGCTGGCCAGCATCTACGACGCGCGCGTGGCCACCGAGATGATCGTGGCCGTGTTCGAATCCCAGCGCGCCGGCGGCCCGGTGCGGCTGCCGCTGGCCAACCGCTGCAACCCCCTGACCATGCTGGAGTAAGCCGGAGTAGACCGGCCATGGTGGTCGGCCAAGACACGGCAGGGCCCTGGGCTTCCCAAGCCGCCGGCAGGTGGCAAGAATGGCCAGCGTCGTGCGGAGCGGCCTGTGGCGCAGCCCGTGGGAAACCTCCGGAGCCGTCCTGGAAGGGCGGCGCCGTGGTTGGTGGGCAGGCCTCGCTGCCAAGCTCGCAGTCTTGCAGGAGGCTGAAGATCGAGGGAAATGATGGCCCAGCCGAATGTGACTGACCCCTTGCGGGGTGAAGTGGAGCGGTGCAGCCGATGCTTGGGGCGCCTGCGCGCGGAGCTGGCCAGGGTGGTTGTGGGCCAGGAGAGATTCGTCGAGCAGGTGCTGATTGGGCTATTGGCCAGCGGCCACGTGCTGGTGGAAGGAGTTCCGGGGTTGGCCAAGACGCTTTTGCTCCGCACGCTGGCCAGCGCCGCGCAGCTGGAATTCAGGCGCATTGAGTTCACGCCCGATCTGACTTTGGAGGATTTGATCGGATGCTCGGGGCTCGGTCCGTCGGCTGGCCAGGACGAGTTGGCCGCGCCGACCGGCCCACTGTCTGCCCACGTCATCCTGGCCGACCAGATCGACCGCGGGCCACCCAAGACGCAGGCGGCTTTCCTGGATGCCATCCACCAGGGGGAAGTGGTGGCCGGCGGCGCCCGCATGCCCCTGGCCAAACCGCTGTTCGTGGTGGCCACCCGCAACCCCGCTGACCAGGAGGGCACTTACCGGGTGGGCCAATCGGCCTTGGACCGGTTCCTCATGCACCTCCGCATGGAATACCCCCGGGGTGAGGACGAATGGGAAATTGCCCGTCGGGGAATCGCCGCCGTGGGCGGGAGGGTTGAGCCGCTGACCGATGGCGAAGAGATCCTCCGCTTCCAGCAATTGCTGGGCCGGCTGCCGATCAGCGATCCGGTGCTCCGTTACGCCTGGACCCTGGTGCGCGCCACCCGGCCGCAATCGGCCGAAGCTCCCGAAATGGTCGACCGCTGGTTCGCCTGGGGGGCAGGGCCGCGGGCCGTGGTGGCCTTGGCCGCCTGCGCCAAGGCGCGGGCCATCCTCTGTGGGCGATGGGCGGCGAAGATCGCCGATGTGGAGGCCATGGCCCCCGCCGTGCTGAGGCACCGTGTTGCGCCGAACGAAATCGCACAGGCCGACGCCCTTTCCGCGGACAAGCTGATCCACATGCTCATGGAAGCCATCCGCAGAGAACACCACGAAGACTACGGCCTGCCATGACCGCTGCCATCGCCCGCCGCTCAGCGTGGCGGGGGTGTGCGCGCAAGTTCTGGAGCCCTCACTCCTTGGTCGACTTGGCGCCTTCGGGTTTCCCACGGCTGCGCGATTCGGCGCTGGGCGGTTCGAACTCAAAACCGCGCCAGATCATGGCCCGCCGATGGATCGGTTCGATCCGCAACATGACTTCACCGTTTTGAAAGATGCGCACCGTGCCGTTCGATTCGCTGACGGTGACCGCCACAGCCTTGGTGGCCCGCGTGATCGCCGCGGCGGCCCAGTGGCGGGCACCCAGGCCCTTGGACAGGGTGATCGTGGTGGCCGGAGCATCCAGGATGCGGCAGGCAGCCTCCACCGTGCCATCGGCCGAAACGATGATCGCCCCGTCCAGCTGGGCAATCTCTTTGATCCCTTCGCGAACCCGCGGATCGGTCAAGTTGCGCTCGCGCCGGCTGTAGCCGCGCACCGGATCGAAGCCGGCGGGGTGGCTGTACGCCATGACCTTGCGCGTGTCGCCCACGACGAACATCGTCCCCACCGATTGGCCCTCGCGCCCTTCACGCCCGATCTCCACGGCCAGATCGACGACCACTCGCAGGGTGTCCAGCGGCACGCGGGTCTCCAGCTGACGCAGCTCCCGAGCGGTCAACCGCTCCAGATGCTCGCTCAAATGGATCACGCTGACCGAGTCAACCAGTTCCGCGTCGAACCCGCTGTAGACGGCCACCACGGAGGCCCCGGGGCTGAGCAGGTCGTCGGCCACCGCCTCCAGGAGGGCTTGGGTGATACGATCGTAGACCGGACTGTCGGGCATCTGAAGTGCAATCCCTTGGAGCCCGGCCTCTCGAGCCCCTTCCAGCATCTCCAGCGTGTCGACGGCTACAAGCAGTTTTCCTGGGCCAGCCAGCTTGGCCAGCCGGTTCCAGTCGGCTGGGGCGTCCAACAGCAGCAACACGGCCTCAGCCCCGGCAGCGTGCGAAAGTTCCACGGCCGACTTGAACAGCGTCTTGAACCTGTCAGTAAAGCGAAGCGGCTTCATGCCTCCCGGGTCAGCAAGGGTGTATACGAACGGGGGGATTGCCTGAACCGAAGCGGCGGATCCTCCTCGCAGGTCTCTCTTATCTTACGCCGTTCGGCCAAACGTTGCAACCTCACTGCCCCTACGGGGTTGCGTCGATACAAAGAGTACCCAAGCCAACCCGGAAGGGAGCGGACGCCCGCTGGCTGCCCCAAGGCGCCGCACCCCGGCGCAGGCCAGACGGGTACACTGTGCGGATTCCCGGCTCCAAAGGGTCCGCTCGTGTTGCCGCGGACAAAAGTGGCCTCGAAGACAGCCACAGTGCCACTCGGAGCCCGGAACATACCCCATCGACCGGAAGAAGCGCTGCGCCACTTGCCCGCGCGGCGACCTTCCGGCCGTCACGCGGCCCGCTGCCTCACGGGCTGTTCGGCGTATTGGTCGGGTTGGGTGTGCTGCTCAACTGTGAAAGGACCTGAAGCAGGCCGTTCAGGTGGGCCAGGCGAGGGCCGAAGCGGTCCACAAACTCGTTGAGCATGAATTCACCGTCGCAGAGCACTTCGTAGTTGGCGGTGATTTCGTCGGTCAGGTGAGCCAGATACTCGGTCTGCACCCTGCTTAACGCCTCGGCGGCCATACGGCACTTGCGCGCCAATTCCGGGTTGGCCTGCTTCCACTGCCCCAACTCCGCAGCCCGCTGCTTTTGGGTCGCATTGAGCTGGTTGACGAGCTCCTCGAGCAACTCGTTTTGGCGGTCCTGAGCGGCCAGGATCTCCCGCAGCACGCAGGCGATCTCGGCCAGCGATGCCCCTCCGAGGACAGGCTGCCCCCCGCTGGGCGCGTTGGATACGTCGATCTGGGTAAAGAGTGACGGTCGGGGTGTGCGGTCGTTGCTCATCGGTTTTCTCTTCCTTTCGCTCGTTCCAGTATAACCAGGAAGGTGCCACCAAGTCGAGGTGTCGGCCGCAGCGAATCGTCCCCTCTTGGCCCCGGCCAGTCCGGCCGGCTCGATCCGATCGTTGTGATCCACCGTTTCCGGTCTACCACAACGGACGTTTCCACTTTACCCAGATTCTCCCACCAATCCAAGTCGCACAACCCTAAAGTCGCGACCCCGAGCGGCCCGATCCTGGTCTCTGTTGCCGTTGGGAGATCGCGCCCCTCGGCCGCCGTGTGCTGGCGTCCCCTCCACGGGGCTGGGCGCCCTTGCAGCCGAGGGTTTCTTTCTTAGGTGATGGGAGGGGTGATGAGCGTGGCGAAAGCCAGCCGCGAGGTGACGTTAGGGTTTCTGACGGTGGTCGAACACGGTGCCGACGGGCTCTTTGGGGGGTATCTGGTGCTCAACGGCCTGGGGCGGCCGCTGGAGTTCCACTGTACCGAGCCGGTCCGGCCGAGCCGGGCCCAGGAGATCCTCTATGGGCCCACCCTGAGGCCTTTTCTGTTTGGCGAACAGATTGGCGGGGCCCTGGTAAATCGATCCAAGCGGCCTGTGGCAGCGGTGCTGACGGACCAAGAGCCTGTGCTCGCTTTGCGCACGGCCGTGGACTGTCCGATGGCCCTCGTGTTGGCCGGTCCGCAGCGGCCGGAGACCAACGTCGGCGACCCGGCCGTCGGCCCGTCGGCGGCAAGCCCGGGGCGCTGCCGGTTCGATCCGGCCCATGGAGCACCCGCGGGCCTTGCCCTTTTCACCTTGGGTACTCACCGTTTGGCCGTGCTTGGCGGGTCGTCCGAGGACCGCCACCTGATCACCGAACGACTGGGCGATTGGGCCCACTCGTTCGACTTGGCCGAGCCGTTCCAGCGGATCCGGGAGGCCATTGAAGAGGCTCGCCAGGGGGGTAGTTGATGCGCAGTGGCGAACGGTTGGTCCGAGTCCGTGGCCTCTCCTGGCATCCACCCGAAGCACCGACGGTGCGCCGTGTGGCCCTGGAGGTGCCGGTTCGGCCCTTCATCACCGGATTCAACCGCGCCTTGGGGCGCGGGGTACCGATCCGCTTCCGGCGGTTGGCGTGGGCCGGCCAGCCGCCGCGCAGCGTGAGTGTGGCCATCGGCAGTACGACGGTACGGGCGCGGACGTTCCTGTTTGCCCAACCGCAGGGCGAGGAGGCCAGCAGCGCTTTGGCCGCTTCACACCCACGCGCGGCGATGCCGACCCAGCCTGGACGGGCTGGTGCCCCGGATCGCGCGACCCGGATCAGGCCACCCCGGGACATCGTGAAGCTGGAAGATCGGCTTCACTACCTGCTCCAGCCGCCCCTGGAGGCCCTCTTTCGCAACGGACTGTTGGGGTTCCCTGTCCGTCCGTTCACCTACCAGTTGGAGGGCATCGCGTTTCTTTACCCGCGCCACTCGGCGGTGCTGGCCGACGAGATGGGGCTGGGCAAGACGATGCAGGCGATCACCGCCATTCGACTCCTCCTCCGCTTGGGCGAAGTGCACTCGGTGCTCGTGGTTTGTCCCAAGCCGCTGGTGGCCAACTGGCGGCGGGAGTTTGAACACTGGGCCCCCGAGGTGCCGGTCGTGGTGATCCAGGGCCAGCCGGCACGCCGCCAGTGGCTGTGGGAGCTGGCTGGCGTACCGGTGAAGATCGCCAACTATGAACTCTTGCGTCGCGATTGGGAGTCGTGGCAATCGGCCGGTCCCGCCGCCCCGGCGATCCATTTCGATCTGGTGGTGCTGGATGAATCGCAACGGATCAAGAACCGCGCCAGCGTCAGTTCGCAGGCTGTGAGGTCCATCTCACGCAGCCGCAGCTGGGCCCTGACGGGCACGCCGGTGGAGAACAGCCTGGAGGATCTGGTGGGGATCTTCGAGTTCCTCGCCCCCGGCCTGCTGTCGCCCAGGATGCGGCCTTCGGCCGTTGGACAGACGATCAGTGACTACGTGCTGCGACGGACGAAAGACCAGGTCTTCGACGATCTGCCACCACGCCTGTATCGGGACGCGGAGGTGGAGCTGGTGCCCGAACAGCGGGAAAGTTACCGCCGCGCAGAGAAAGACGGCGTGCTGCGACTCTCGGCACTGGGAGAGGGGGTAACCATCCAGCATGTCTTCGAGTTGGTGTTGCGATTGAAGCAGATCTGCAACTTCGACCCGGCCACCGGGGCCAGCGCCAAGCTGGAACGGCTGGAGGCTGACCTGGAAGAGGTGGCCGCCAGCGGCCGGAAGGCGTTGGTGTTCAGTCAATGGGTCGAAACCCTCAGGCAATTGGCCGTGCGGCTGAGCCGCTTCGGCCCGCTGGAGTACCACGGCGGTGTACCGCCGTCGCGAAGGGAAGAGGTACTGCGTCGCTTCCGCCACTCGCCAGAAGCCACGGTACTGCTGATCAGCTACGGCGCCGGCGGCGTGGGGTTGAACCTGCAATGCGCCAGCTACGTCTTTCTCTTTGACCGCTGGTGGAACCCGGCCGTCGAGGACCAGGCTATCAGCCGGGCCCACCGGATCGGCACGGCCGAAGCGGTCACCATCACCCGGCTGCTGGCCGTCAACACGATTGAAGAACGGATTCAGCGCATCCTGGAGGAGAAACGCGAGCTGTTCGAGGCCCTCTTTGCCTCGGCCGGCTCGCCCACGCGCACGGGATTGAGCCAAAAGGAGATCTTTAGCCTCTTCGATCTGGCCCCTCCCTCCGCCACTCGACAGGCGGCCTGAGAGGGACGCGCCCACAGCTCAGTGGCCGCAACCCGGGCATCCCGCGCCACGGTAGTTCGGATTGTCGATGGCGAAACCGCGGCCCATGGGGCCGTCCTGGAAATCGATCACCGTCCCATCCAGGTGGAGGGCGTACTTCTTGCGCGTAACCAGCGCAATGCCGTGGTTGTCGAAACGCGCGTCCTGCTCGGGATCGTAGTGAGTATCAAACCCCAGCGTGTACTGCAGCCCCGCGCAGCCGCCTCCGACCACTCCCATGCGGAGCACAGTACCCTCCTCCAGCTTCTGGGAGTCCATAATGCGCTGGATCTCTTTGGCTGCGGTTTCGGTCAATGTAACTGCCATCGGCTCGTATTGCTCCTCTGAAGAAAAAAGACACGGTTTGCTTCATTTGCCCACTGCCAGCAAACGCCTTGGGCCCGTAGCCGAGTCCGTCGACGGTTCGCCGTCCGTTCGTCCGGAGCCGTACTGACAGGCCCGAGCCCTGTTTATCCTACGTCAGAGGCGTGCCGGAGCCAAGAGGCCACGGGAGTTTCGTACCGGGGCGGCTATCCTGTGCCGGGCCCGCAGGTGCAAGGAGATCGGCCTTTTGGCTCGTCGATCGGGGGACGGTATACTGGAGCCTTGACCCTGCTGCCCGTGGGACGGCGCATCCGGTCGATGGGCCTTGTGACGGTCGGGTCGAATCCCAGGAGCTGAGCGATGACGATCTGGAAGCTGCCGGCCAAGGCCGCCGGCTCGGCCCATGGCGTGCCGGACTGTCTTGTCCTGCTGCTATTCGTGGCGTGGGCGGCGGGGAGCCGGCCTGCGGTGGGCGGCCAGCCGCCGGCGGACCTGGTGCTCC
>DQVB01000570.1 GCA_015661985.1 Planctomycetota bacterium
AGCCGGCGAACCAACAAGCCCCTCGACCTGGAGGCCATGCGCCGGCGCTACGAAAGCCGCATGGCCCGCCCGCAACGGCAAAAGCCTTGAACCCTCCCGCGCCGAAGGGGACGGCGGATCTGGGCTTGCGACGTGCGCAGCGCCGCTTTACTCTGCTGCTCAAGCCGGCCGGATGGGCCGAGCCGGCCGGGAGCCATACCCATGACGTTACAACCAGAATCCAAGTCCGGCGGCCGGCCCACCATGTTGTTCGCCATCCTGGCCGGCGCCGTGTTCGGTGTCGTTTTCGGGCTCTCTTATGGCCGGACCATGTGGCTGGCTTCCGGGGGAGTGGACCAGCGGCTGGACAGGCTTCGCAAGACGCTGGAACAAAAGGACCAATTCGCCCGCCAGGCGGACGAGCAGGCCGAGCAGGCGGCCAGCGAAGGGCGTCGGGAGGAGGCCGAGCGGCAACGCAGGGAAGCCGGGAGGCTTCGCGGCCATATGGTGCGGATACGCGAGGAGATCCAGCGGATCGAAGCCCTGCGGGCCCGGGCGGCTGCGGTGGAGCAGTCTTGGGTCCGGCCAATCTGGGAGCTGGTGAACTTCTGCGGTGTTCTTTTCCTGCGCATGCTCCGATTGCTGGTCGTGCCGCTGGTCTTCACCAGTATGGTCTACGGGATCACCTCATTGGGCGACATCCGCCGCCTGGGCAAACTGGGCAGTTGGACGCTTGTCTACTACCTGGTCACGGCAGCGGCGGCCGTGCTGATCGGCATCGTGCTGGTCTGTCTCATCCGTCCTGGTCATGGCACCGACGACACCTTCGCCTATGTGGCTCCCGAGGTGCTGGCCAAACAAGAGGAGACGGTACTGGGAACGCTGCTGGCCGTCGTGGCTGGCAGCCCCGGCGACCCGGCCGGCGGTATGATCCCGGAGAATATCCTGTTGGCCGCCAGCGAGACGAACGTGCTGGCCGTGATCATCTTCGCCCTGGTATTCGGCGGAGCGCTGACCACTTTGGGTGAACGGGGGCGAGGGATCATCCATTTTTTCCACGCTCTGAACGAGGCGATCATGAAGATCGTCCACCTGGTGATGCTCTTTGCGCCGGTGGGGATCTTCGGCCTCATTGCCGCAAAAATCGCCGAAAGCGGCGGGGCGGCCGGTTTCTATCAGGAACTGGTCCGATTGGCCTGGTTCGTCGTCACCGTGCTGGGGGGGCTGGCCATCCATCTGGTCGTGCTCAGCTTCGTCCTCTGGGCCGTGGGCCGCCGGAATCCTTTCACCTATCTTTGTGGCGTGGGGCAAGCGCTGCTGACGGCGTTCAGCACGGCCAGCTCTTCGGCCACACTGCCGGTGACCATGGAATGCGTCGAGGAAATGGACGTGTCCGAAGAATCCTCGGGCTTTGTGCTCCCCTTGGGTGCGACGATCAATATGGACGGCACAGCCCTGTACGAGGCGGTGGCGGCCATCTTCATCGCCCAATCGGCCGGCATCCCGCTGGGCCTTACGGCCCTCGTCATCATCTTTCTCACGGCAACCCTGGCCGCCATCGGCGCCCCGGGGATTCCTGAGGCCGGCCTGGTGACGCTGGTGATCGTGCTCAGTGCCGTGCACCTGCCGGCCGCGGGCATTGGTACCATCCTGGCCATCGACTGGTTCCTCGACCGCAACCGCACGGCCGTGAATGTCTTCGGCGATTCCGTCGGCGCCGCGGTGATCGATCGCTACTTCGGCCGGCCAAAGCCGCCTTCTCCCACGTCGCCCTGAAGCGCCCCAGGGCGGTGTCCAGACCTGCGCTCCTCTGCCGCCGATAGCCGCCAATCGACAGCCGGATCGCGTGTGGTAGGCCGGGGAAAAGGGAACGAGGCGTTCCCGTCGGGTGGCCCCTCCCGAGCAAAGCACCCGTCTCAGCCGCTCGGTTCCTCCGAGTGCCGAACCGTGCCGGGGGAGACGAAGTCGTCGTTGGACAGATAATCGACCACCTCGCGGTTTTCGTGCCAGATTTCCGGCATGAACTGCTCTTCCAGGTAGCGGCGCACGGCCAGCTTCTGTTCACGGATCAACCGGCCCGGCCCCACCACCTTGGCCAAAATGGCACTGTCGCTGCGCGCCAGCGCCGGCAGGGCCCATCGCTTGGGCAGCTCATAGACACAAATCCCGCCCAGCCGTCGGCCTTCTTCGGCATCCTCGAAGATCAGCTCCACCAACGTGTAATCGCCGTGGGCAGGGATCTGTTCGGCGTTCCGCTTGGCGCTGAGGGCCCCCATCTTCGTCTTCAGCACCCAACCTTGGCCGTCATTCCGCCAGGTGGCGAAGACCCGCACCTTGTCACAGATCAAATAGATGTTGGACCGAACGATCTCCTCAGGCGGCTTGAACCGCGGCAAAGCGTCATCGCGAAGATCGTGCACCAGGGGCGCAGCGCCCGCGGCCGGCTCCGCCGTATCCGGGGCCGCGCCTTCGGCCAAAGACGGCTCGGGGGTGGCGGTGATGAGCCCTTCGGACCGCGGGCTGGGAATCTCGACCGCTTGACCGCACTTCGGACACCGTCGCCTCTGGCCCGCCAACTCGTCTTTCGCGTTCAGTGTCGACCGACAGCCGGGACATGTGAACCGTATCATCCCATCGTCCTCCTCACCTCACAACCCGGCGCTGCGCCGTGGCCGCCTCCCGGGATTCCGCCCGAGGCACCCCACCTGGGCCATCGCAGGAAGGTCGCCGAGACCAAAGGCCGCAAACGTACTCAGCAGCCTTCCCCCAACGTCCTACGCCCATGGTACCACCCGGTCGCACCAACGTCGACGGCCCCGGCAAGGGGGAACCGGGCCAGACAAGCGGTCCGGCCTCCGGCTGGCGCTTTCTGTCACGGGCCCCACGACGCAACCACCCGGTCAAATGGCCGAGACAACATTGGCTACCTTGGCGACCGTCAGGGCGTCCCAGATTCAGAGAGTCCGCGCCGGGGTTCGAGCCAGGCCACAAGAAGGCCGATCGCCCATGAATACGCCTTTCGGGGAAAACGGATTCTCGTACGTCGATGAACAGGCCGAGCTACACAACCTGACGTGCATGATAATGTACATGAAATTGGGGGTCATCCTTTCGTTTTGGCCGCTTGGCCACCACATTGGGCGTCGGTTCCCGGACAGGTGGCGGGCTCCAGCCCCGGCCGTACGACCGGAATTGTCGGAAAAATGAGCAGTTTAGGAAGATATGATGGTTTGCGCAAAGTCTTCCCAGGGCCTGTCCCAGGTGCCCCTGCGTGGTTATAGTAGAGGGTCTGGGGAGGCTTGTTCTCGTTCCTCGTCGTGATTGTGCAGTCGGACGGGCGTCCAGGGGGTGGTTGGCGTGAGGTACGCTGGTAGTGGGAATAGCTGGATGGTTCTGGGTTGACGCGGGGGGCAGCCGGAGGACGTTTGGTTGAGACCGGCTTTCTGTCGGCTTATCGGGTTGCAAGTAGCCCTTTGGCTGTTGAGCCTGGCTGGGCTGGACGGTCAAGCGGCAGGCATTACGCGCTGGCATCATCCCTGGGGTCGTTTCCAGCCGGGCGCCTGGAAGTTGGTGCGCGTCACCACGCAGACGTTCGAGGACAGCCGCACGCTGGTCAGTCTGACCGAGACGAGAACCACGCTTCAAGGGGTCGACCGAGACGGCGTAACGCTACTGATTGAGGTAGGCGTACAGGTCGCCGGGCGGTGGTTCGACACGCAGCCGTCCACGGTGAAGCAGGACTTCTTCGGCCAACTGGTCAACCACAAGCCCGAGGTGGTCGAGCTGGACCCGGCAGAGGTGGCGATTCAGGACCGGCAGATCCCGTGCCGGGTTTTCCGCGTAGAGACGCGTAACGAGACGAGTCGCACGGTCAGCACAATCTATTTTTCGGACGCTGTGGAGCCTTACGTGCTGAGGCGGAACTCGGTCAAGTTGGACCTGGAGACGGGCAAGAGGTTGAGTGAGACGACCGTCGAGGTGACCGAAACCGATGTCACCTGTCAGGTGCTGGGCGTGCTGCGGCGGTGCGCTCAGGTGAAATGGGTACATCGCCATCCGGCTGGCACGAGCACGACGCTGGCCATTACCTGCACGGACGTTCCGGGCGCGGTCGTGTGCCATACGCTCAAGGAGTACGACAAGGCAGGCAAGCTCGTGCGCCAGAGCCACTTGGAGCTGGTCGATTACGGGTTTCAAACCGGGCGTGTGCGCCGGGGCCTCTTCGGGCGGCGGCCGACACGGGATCGCTGGCGAGCGAGACGCAGCGGGCACTGACCGGATGCAACAGGCCGCACCGCTGGATGGGACGCGCCCGGAATTGGCTCGACTTGGCCTGGGTGACCGCTGCGGGCCGGCGATTTGGGGGCCGTGTGAGAATAACATGTGACCCTTTCGGCTGTGATGGTGGAGGCGTCTGGCCTGCAATCCTCAGCAGCCGAGACGGCTGTACCAGAATGCTTTGGTCAACTTGCTTTGTGACGCCTGCTTACCCCGGCGATCCTGGTGTGTGGTCATGAGCTTCCTGCCGCGCGCAGGCCCGATCGAGGTCCGGGGGGCTGTGCAGTGGTTTTGCCGTGCGTTCTGATGGGCAGTGGGACGTCAGTGGCGCGGGCGAGGTTGGCGTGGAGGTAGGCGATGCGGGTCCTGCTTTTGGGCTTCGGGGCTCGGCAGTCCGTGGTCGAGGCGGCTGAAGGGCTTCGCCCGGAAATCGAGCGGCGGGCGGAGGTGGTGTTGTGTGATTTCACCGGACGCGAGGATGTATCGGGTGTCGAGGCCGACTATGCCATCGTCTTCGGCGGCGACGGTTCGATCCTGCGCGCAGCCCACCAGATGGGGCGACGTCAATTGCCGGTAATCGCCGTGAATCTGGGCAGGCTGGGGTTTCTGGCGGATCTGTCGCCGGCCGAATTGCCCGCGCTGCTGGACCGGCTGGCCGACGGGCACCTGGAAGTGGTCGAGCACTTGATGATCAACTGTCAGGTGTTTCGCCACGACAGGTTGGTGTACGAGGAGCTGGGACTGAACGAAGTGGCTGTACAAAACGGTGCCCCCTTTGCCATCATGGAGGTCGATCTCTACGTTGACTCAGAGCTGGTGACCACGTATAGTTGCGACGGTTTGATCATCGCCACACCGGTCGGATCGACGGCCCACAGCCTGTCGGCGGGCGGCCCGATCCTGCGCAAGGATTTGCAGGCGGTGGTCATTGCGCCGATCAGCCCTCATACGCTGACCCATCGTCCGGTGGTGGATTCGGCCGACCGGCTCTACGAGCTGGTCGTACCTCGGCCCACCGCACAAACATCGGTGGTCGTCGACGGGCGCGTGATCTGCACGCTGAGGCCGGAGGACCGGGTGCGGGTGCGGCGGGCCGAGGAGCGTTTTCAATTGGTCGCGGCCCCCGGCCACAGCTATTACCGCACCCTGCGGGAAAAGCTGGGTTGGAGTGGGCGGTTTCAGATGGACAAATCGTGCTGAGCGGCACCCCATCCGCGCGAAAGGAGTCGAAGATGACGGGACGTGCCATGGGCTGGGCCTTGCTGTGGGCCATCTTCTGGCTGCTTCCAGCCGCCCAGCGGCCGACTCGGGCTGAGGATTCGCCACGTCAGTCCCCACGGTACACGCTCCGGTACCGGTTTCACCCTGGCCAGACCCTCCGGTGGAAGGTCGTCCACCGGGCGCGGATCAAGACGACGATCGGCGGGACGACCCAGACGGCCGAGACGGTCAGTCAATCGGTCAAGGTCTGGCGGGTCAAGGAGGTGGATTCTCAGGGCGCGGCCACCTTCGATCACCTGGTGGAAAGCGTTGACATGCGCCAGCAGGTCAGTGGACGGCAGGAGGTGCGGTACAATAGCCAGACGGATGAAGCGCCGCCGCCGGGATTCGAAAGGATCGCGCAGTCGGTGGGTGTGCCCGTCACCACCTTCACCCTCACTCCCCAAGGCGAGATACTCCGCCGCACACCACACTCTGTCGCCGCCGCTGCTGCACCTGAGCAACACGGTCTGATCACAATCCCCTTGCCGGAGAAGCCGGTCGCGGTGGGAGAAAGCTGGTCGCTCCCCTTCCAGATCGACGTACCTTTGCAGGACGGCACGATCAAGAAGGTCAAGACCAGCCAGAAATTCACGCTGGCCGAGGTGGATGCTGGCGTGGCCAGGATCGACGTGGCCAACCAAATCCTCACTCCCGTGCGAGATCCGGCCGTCGAGGCTCAGCTGATCCAACGCGTGTTCACCGGCACCGTTCGGTTCGATATCGAAGCGGGGCGAGTGATCGGCCAACAGATGGACGTGGACAAGGTCGTGGTGGGCTTCCAGGGTGAAACCAGCAGCCTCCATTACCTGAGCCGCTTCACCGAGGATTTCCTGGGCGAAGAGCCGCAAACGGCCTCCCGGCCGACGAGGTCCGAATAGGCAGAGCACGTTCCACGAAGGGCACCCGCCAGGCCGAGGCCGTCCGGTTGTGAGGCTCTCGGCAGCCGTGGGGCTCGTGGCCCCGGATTCTCACGGATCAAGCTGCCCCGATTGCCAGCTGGCCCTGATATCCAAGGGCATCTTCTGCGTCAACCGCAACGCGCGGGCCGCCCAGGCCGCACCAAACCGGTTGGCACGTCCCTGGGCCTCATCGCCGATGGTTACGGCCGTTGCCGCCGTTGTTGCGGGAGGGCACCAGGCGGAGGTGGCCCGGCCCCAGCAGCTGGTCCACGCGGCAGCGCATTTCCGCGCTGACTTCCACGTGGAGGCGATCGCACCGCATGGGCACCCGGGTGCCGTCAGCCAGACAGATGAGCAGTTGCAGCTGGCAAGAACCCGGGTAGCCACGGAGGATCTCGTAGAGCTGTTCCAGGCCCTGTTGGCCGTGGGTGGTCTCCACGACGCGGATCAGAATGCCCTGGGTACAGCGGGAGGGCAATTGCTCCAGGGGCACGAGTTCACTGACGATCAGATTCGCCTCTTCGCCGCCGTCCCGTTTTTCCACCGTGCCCGCGGCGGCCAGGATGGCTTCCGGCTGGATCAGATCGCCGTACTGAAGAAACGTTTCGGGCCAGGCGATGCAGCGGATCACGCCATCCAGGTCTTCCAGGTCGAACATGGCGTACTTGGACGGCTTTCCCGGGCGCGGGTTCTTGACATGGGACCATTTGATGGCCGAGACCATGCCGCCCAACAGGACGTCAGTGCGGTGGGCCAAGGCGGCGGCTTCCGTGGTCGAGTGGGAGCAGTAGAGTTCCAGGATCTCGCGGTATTCGGCCAGGGGGTGGCTGGACAGGTAGAAGCCGAGGACTTCCTTCTCTTTGGCTACCTTTTCCGCCTCAGGCCATTCAGGCACGTCGGGCAGCCCGGCCGCCGGGGCTTCGGCCCGCACATCCGCCTCGTCGAACAGTCCCAGCTGGCCGCTCCGGCGGTCGGCCGCCTTGGCCGCCCCGGCCTGCAAGGCCCGGTCGACGGCATGGAACAGCTGGGCTCGATGGGTCCCCAGCGAGTCGAAGGCGCCGGCCTTGATCAGCGTTTCGATGGTGGCCCGGTTGACCACGTGAGGATCCAGACGCTCGCAGAAGTCGAACAGGCTGGCGTACCGCCCACCCCGGCGCCGCTCCGTAGCGATGGCTTCCGCGGCGGCCGTTCCACAACCCTTGATCGCGGCCAGGCCGAAGTAGATTCTGCCGTCGGCCACGGCAAAGTCCGCTTCGCTGTGGTTCACGTCGGGCGGTACCACTTCGATCCCCATCCGCTGGCAGTCCTCCAGGTGCTCCACCGTGGAATCCTTGCGAGTGAAATTCCGGTTGGGCATGTCGCTGGACAGAAGCGCGGCCATGAACTCCACGGGGTAGTGAGCCTTCAGGTAGGCCGTCATGTAGGCGATCAAGGCGTAGGCGGTCGAATGGGATTTGTTGAAACCATAGCCAGCGAATTTCTCGATCAGCCCGAACACCTCTTCGGCCTCTTTCCTGGAGAGCCCTTGGGCGTGGGCCCCTTCGACGAACTGCTGGCGGAACTTGGCGATCACCGCCAGCTTCTTCTTGCTGATCGCCTTGATGCATTTGTAGGCGTCGGCCAGTTCGATGCCGCCCAGACGGTTGAGGATGCGCATCACCTGTTCCTGGTAGACCATCACGCCGTGGGTCTCTTCCAGGACCTCTTTCATGACCGGATGTTTGTATTCGGCACGCTTGCGCCCGTGTTTGACGGCGATGTAGTCATCCACCATGCCGCCCTCCAACGGGCCGGGACGGTAGAGGGCGTTGGTGGCGATGATGTCGCGGAAGTGGTCCGGCTTCATCCGCTGCAGCAAATCACGGATCCCCCCGCTCTCCAGCTGGAAAATACCCTTGGTCTCTCCCCGGCAAAGCAGGGCGAATGTCTCGGGGTCGTTCAGGGGGAACCGGTAAGGGTCCACCTTCTGCCCCGTGGTCTGCTCGATCAGCTGGACGGCTTTGGAAAGGATGGTCAGGTTGCGCAGACCGAGAAAATCCATTTTCAACAGCCCCGCGGCTTCCACATCGCCCATGGCCCATTGGGTGATCACTTCCTCTTTGCCCTGCACACGCCCCAACGGCACGTATTCGGTCAATGGCCGGTCGGCGATGACCACGGCAGCGGCATGGGTGCCCACATTCCTGGCCAGCCCCTCGACCTGTTGCGCAAACTTCAACAGTTCCCGCACATCCGGGTCCGACTCGTAAGCCCTGCGCAACTCGTCGCTGCGCTCCAGGGCCATGGCGATGGTGATTCCCAACTGGTCAGGCACTTTGCCCACCACCTCGTTGACCCGCGAGATGGGCAGGCCCAGCACACGCCCCACATCGCGGATGGCGGCCCGCGCGGCCATCGTGCCGAACGTGCCGATCTGGGCCACGTTGTCCTTGCCGTACTTCTGCTTCACATACTGGATCACTTCCCCCCGCCGCTGCTGGTCGAAATCGATGTCGATATCGGGGGCCTCGAGGCGATTGACATCCAGGAATCGCTCGAAGAGCAAGTCGTACTCCAGCGGACAGACGTGGCTCAAGTACAGGGCGTAGGCCACCAGGGAACCTACGCCGGAACCGCGCGCCGTGGCCGCAATGCCCCGCTGGCGGGCAAAGCGGACGAAGTCCCATACGATGAGGAAATAATTGGCAAACCCCAGCTTGTTGATCACTTCCAGCTCGCGGTCCAGCCGCTTGATCACCTCGGGGGCCAACTCGCCGTCGCGGATGCGCTTCGGGTTATCCCTATACCGATCCCTGAGCCCCTCCAAACAGAGCTGGCGGAGATAGTCTTCCGAGCGCAGGCCCTCAGGCGGGGCGAAGACGGGAAAATGACGCCGCCCCAGCTCCAGCTGGAGATCCACGCGGTCGGCAATCTCCTGGCTGCGCCGCAACGCCTCCTCGTGGCCCGAAAAGACCTCGTACATCTCCTCCGGGCTGCGCAGATAGAACTGATCCGTCTCCATCTTCATCCTGTTGCTGTCCGTGCGGAACTTGCCCGTGTTGATACACATCAGGATGTCCTGCGCCTCGGCATCTCCCCGCTCCACATAGTGGACGTCGCTGGTAGCCACCACAGGGGCGCCCGTGCGCCGAGCCACCTCCAAGGCGCCTTCCATGGCGACTTGCTGCCGCGGCAGCCCGTTGTTCTGGATCTCGATGAAGTAGCGCTGGCCGAACACCTTCTGGAACCACCCGGCCACTTCCAGCGCCGCCTTGATGTCCGGCTCCCCTCCGGCCGTGAGCACCCGGCTCAATTCACTGGAGGCACACCCACTCAGACAGATCAAACCCTCCGAGTGTTCCTCCAACAACTCCTTGTCGATCCGGGGCCGGAAATAGAAACCATCCAGGAAGGCATACGAGGCCAACTTGATCAGGTTACGGAAGCCGGTGCGGTTTTCGGCCAACAACGTCAAGTGGTTGCTGGCATCCTTCATGGTCGCCGCATCCCGTTTCCGTCGGCTGCCAGGGGCCACATAGGCCTCGTAACCCAGGATCGGCTTCACGCCGACGGCGCAGGCCTTCTGATAGAACTCCAGAGCCCCGTACAGGTTGCCGTGATCGGTCAAGGCCAACGCATTCATCCGCAACGCCTTGGCCTTCTCCAGCAAGCGGCCGATATCTGCCGCGCCGTCCAGCAGACTGTAGTGGCTGTGGCAATGGAGATGGACAAAAGGAAGCGTGCTCATCCTGAACCTCGCTGCTCGATGACCCGTGGGTTGCCGCCCCAAGCCCGGAATGATTCTAGCACAGCTGCCAGCCGACGGCCACCGAGCCGCAGGCCTGCCCTCCGGGCACGCTTCCCGTGCCCCGGCTGATCGCGGCTAGCAGATCATACGGCGCGATGAGATGTCCGCTACGGGCCGTCGCCCAGCTGGCCTACCAGCCCGCCCTCGGGCGGAAGCCATGCCCCCAAGGATCAGAGAGCCGACCGCTCCGACGCACTGCCCAAAGGCCCGGGCTACCCCTCACGGTTCGGGCTCACCCACCGCCCGAAGATAGCCCGCGATCCGGTCATAGAGATCCAGCAGGTTCTGCCACTGGCGCTGCTCCAGGGTGACGTGGTCCGATCGAGGCTTCATACGTACCGTCTGGACCAGACTGCGCAGCCGCAAATGGACATAGTGAAGCAGTTCGGACAGCTGGGCCGCTTGCCCAGGCGACAAACCTGTGGGTAGCTCCGGCGGCAAGAGCGTCTGCAGGGCAGTGCGGGCGTCGGCATCGTCCCCGTAGTGAAGCTCGAACTCCAAAGACACCTCGGGCGAAACGTCATCCACCTCGTCGGCATTCAACACCGTGCCTTCGGACAGATCTACCCCGCGCAATGATGCCAGCCGCCGGGCAATCTCCTCGCGGGAACCGAACAGAAGCACGGTCCGCCCCAAAGTGATCACATCCCCGTGCCGGAGGATCCACAGGGGAACGTTCTCCCCATTGACCTTGGTGCCATTGGTGCTCTGCAAGTCTGTGAGCACCAGCTTTCCCTGGTCCTCTTGGATCTTGACGTGGAACCGGCTGACCCGTTCGTCGTTCAACTGAACGACGTTCCCTTCCTCCCGGCCAATGGTCACGGGGGTGGGCAGATTCTCGAACACCCGCCCCCGATCGGCGCCATCCAGAACCCGTAACGTGACAAGCGCCATGAGCCCAAACAGAATGCCAAACTCAGGGTCGTACTACTTTCCCTCCGCCCGCCGGCCCCAAAATACCCTTTATAACATGGGGCCGAAAACAGGGTCAACCCGCGGCGGAGTCCGGCGGAAGCCAGCAGACGCCATTCGGGCTAGCGGGGTAGGCCAAAGGGCACTCCAGGGCCACAGAGGGCCGTCCGGGCAGGCAGATCGTGTCCCCTCGATCCACCCGATCGGCTGCCATCGCGACACCAGCACCAGTGTGGTGGGCCTGCCTGCAAAATGGCTGGGCAAAGCTGCCGCCCCGCTCGGACGGGCCGCAGCACGACCCTTGGGTCTTGGTCCGGGCACGCCCCGGAAGCGGATCTGCAGCCAAGCAGTGGGGCGGGGCTCGGCCGGCCGCCCAATGGCCGAAAGCCGGCCGCGAGAGACGGCATACGACAACATCTGGCGGCATATCCAGAGCCGGCTGCCCGCGCCAATGGGTTTTGTCCCCTTTCCCGGCAGCCCCAGGCGCGTTTACCCGTTGGGGGTTGGAGACAGAACGCAGGTGCCCGCCCCGCGCCCTGCGACAGGCCGTATGGCAACCGGGCGCCTGTTCAACACCCGTTGTGGGCTGGTCGGCCCACAGCCCACGACACCGACCGAAGGCCTCCAGAAACGTCGCCTCTGCCCAGGACAGGGCCGGACGTCCGTGGCAACGGGGGAACGGGTTGCCGGCTGGACGGAGGGCCAACCGGGCCGTTTGAGGTTCATCCAGAGGAAACGCACGTTGCGTCTACGCGGCCGGAAGACCATCCCACGATCTTCATGCAACACTTGGCCCTTGAGCCTGTACCAAGAATCCCCGCCAACCCGCATTATTCACGTCCTCGTAGGCCGCAGCGAGCAACCACAGCCTCTGCCGGAACTTCGCTCGCTCGGCCAACGAGCAAACCGAAGCACCGTGTATGCCACGCCGAATCGCGTCTGCCCTGTTCGGGCAACACTTTGTGCGACCTTGTTCCGGCCTACGTGAAGAATCCGGGCTAACCGCCTCCCGCTTGCGCGCCCCTTCTCCTCACCAGGGCTTCGGGGCTTGGGAACGCCCCGCCTTTCGGGTAGATTGCCAAAGGGGCTGCGTCAGAATAACGTGACCGTTTGGGCTGTTGTGGTGCACGCCTCTTGCCTGCAACTCCCAGCAGCCGAGACGGTTGCACCACAATGCTTCGGTCAACGTGTTTTGTTACGCCTCCAAGGACAGGGCCAACGACGCGAACGGGAGAGGCACGATGGGCTTTCCACCGGGCAATCGCCTGGTGTTCATGCCACTGGCTGTGGTGCTGGGTATCGGCTCGGGCTTCGGATCTGCTGGTCACGCCGCAGCCCCGTCCCGGGTCGGTACCGTGCCGGGCGCGAGCCGGGACGGGTCCCCGTATCCGCCCAGTCCGGTCATTCGGAGTGTCCGCTGGGCGCCGAAGGAGACGATTGTGCGGCGCGCGCGGGGCAGCGACAACTGGCCCATCACCTGGGGCGACGACGACCACCTCTACACCGCCTACGGCGACGGCCGCGGGTTCAAACCTTACGTGCCGAGGAAATTGAGCTTGGGGTTTGCCAAGGTCACGGGATCCCCCGATCATTTCATGGGCGTGAACATCCGTTCTTCGAGCGGCGAGGATCTGGGGGATGGGCCGCGAGGCAAGAAAGGGAGCGGCCTGTTGATGGTGGACGGCGTCCTGTACCTGCTGGCCCGCAACGCCCACAACGCGCAGCTCGCCTGGTCCACCGACTACGCACGAACGTGGAGGTGGGCCGACTGGAGGTTCGCGACCAGCTTCGGCTGTCCCACCTTTTTGAATTTCGGACCCAACTACGCCGGGGCGCGCGATAGCTACGTCTACATCTATTCCCACGACTCGGACAGTGCCTACGAACCGGCCGACCGGATGGTGCTGGCACGAGTACCGAAAGATCGCATCAGGGACCGGAAAGCGTACGAGTTCTTCGAGCGCATCGACACCGAGGGACGCCCGGTTTGGACGAAGGACATCCGCCGGCGCGGCGGCGTCTTCCATCACAGGGGCCATTGTTACCGCAGCGCGGTCACCTACAGCGCGCCGCTGGGACGATACCTTTGGTGCCAGGTTCATCCGCCGCGTGCCGGCGGCCGTGGGCCTCGCTTCGAAGGCGGTTTCGGCATCTACGACGCGCCCGAACCGTGGGGGCCCTGGACCACGGTCTATTTTACCCGAGCGTGGGATGTGGGCCCGGGGGAAACGAACAGCCTGCCGACCAAATGGATGAGCGCCGATGGACGCACCGTGTATCTGGTGTTCTCCGGAGACGACTGTTTCTCGGTGCGCAAGGCGACGTTCGAAGTCAGCGGCACGGGACCATGCAAGGAGGCCGACCCCGCCCGCCGTGTATCCTGTCGTTCGAAAGGGACAGACCGATGTCCAGATGGGGATTGATGTCCACCGTGGCGGCTTTGATCCTGATGCGGGTGGCCTTCGTGCTGCCGAACCGCGCGGCAGCGGCGGAGCCACCGAAGAAAAGGGACCAACCGGCAGCGCCGGCACCCGATCGGGAGTTCGCCGAGCGACTCCATCGCGCGCTGGACCGGTGGTGTCGGTGGTTGGCCCGCAACGTCCAGCGGGTGCCCGGCACGGACCTGTACACATTCCACCCTACGCTGGGGGGCTACCGCTCCGTGGCGGGCAACCAGTTCGCGGCGGCCGCCGCGGGGTATTGGCTGGCGCGGACGAAGCCCGGCGAACAGATCAGCCGGCCCCTCGGCGGCTTGATCAAGCTGGCCTTGGGCACCCATGTGGCCGTCAAGGCGATCGACCGGCCGGACGTGATCCGCCCATGGGGGGCAACGTATTCGCCCGCCGACAACTGGCACGCCGACCTCTTCGCGGGCACGTCGGGAATGCTCATGCTCGACGGGCTCGAAGGGGACCAGCGCCAGCAGCTTCTGGCCATCCTGGCGTGGGAGGCGGATCATCAGATCGAGTACGGCTTCGACAGGCAGAACTACCACGTCACGCCGCAACTGGGTGGTCGCTCGGTCGGCGAGTCGAACGCCTGGTCCACGGCCTTGTTGCAGGCAGCGAGGCTCGCCCTGCCCGACTCCCCTCGCCAAGCGGCCTGGCGCAAGGCGGCCATCCAATACTCACTCAATACGATCTGCGTCCCCGCTGACCTCACGTCCACAAGGGTCGTTGCCGGCAAGCCGCTCAAGGATTGGGTGAGAGGGGCGAACTTCGAGCCGGGCGGGATCCAGGAGCATCATGGCTTCTACCATCCGGGCTACATGGCCTGGGCGCTGGCCTATCAGGCGTATGCCCAGTTGATCGACGAAGCTCTGCCGGAGTCCCAGCGCAACCCGGACGTCTATCTGAACAACTGGCGTTTGGCGTTTGACCGCCTCAAGCAGGGCACTTTTGCCAATGGACGGTTCATCTACTGCGCAGGGTCCGACTGGATTAACTACGGCTACGGGAATGCTCATATTCTACCGATCGGCATTTTCGCGGCGGCCCGGTTCCACGATCCCGACGCAACGCGACTGGCCGACGAGTGGCTCAAGCTGGTCGAACACGAACAAGCGCTAAGTGGCGGCGCAGTCCAAGGAGTCCGCTTGGCAGCGATGCACCGGCTGAGCCCCAAGGACTTCGGCTGGTACGAAGCGATCAGCGGCGCCAGCCTCGCCCACGCCCTCTGGTTGATGGAACACATGGACACATCCGGCATGCCGCCGCCCTCCAGCGAAGGGGAGTACAACGCCCGGAACGTGGGCACCTATCACGAGCCCGGCGCCCGGATCGTCTGGTACCGGGACGCAAAGCGCTGGGCTTCGTTCTCGTGGCGAGCGGCCTTTGGCGAGTGGCAGGCGATGGTCCAACCGGTGGGTTTGCCCCATCTGCTGCGATTCAACCACAATTCCACGGGCATCCTCCAGGCAGCGGGCACGGCGCGGGCGACGAAGATCCGTTCCACCGCGACCCGGGCATCCCCCGACGGGGGCTTTTGGTCGCTCGGCACAGTCGACCGACTGATGCGCAAGAACAAAACGGGCTTTCCCCTTGTCCGCCAGCATCAAGCGCTAGTGGCGCTTCCCGGAGGGCCCGCGCTGTTCGTCGACCTGTGCCAGGCCCTGGATCGCTTCGAACTGCTGCGGACCGGCGGGCTGGGACTCCGGTTGGCCGCCGACATCTTCAACAACAACCGCGTGCATTTGTCCGTGGGTGGGTCGGTCCAGACCTTCGGCCAGCATCCGGACGACGGCACGTGGCGTGACTTGGGCACTCAGGTCGTGACCATCGAAAAGCAACTGACGATCGAGGCGATTGCGGGCGAGGGGTCCTTCCAGCTGCTCCAGGAGCGACGGCGCCCGCCGGATCGGAGCTACATGGTTGGTGCCAAGCACGACGATGAATCGCTTCTGGCCCATGAGCTGTACTTTGGACCGCCGGGGTACGAGCAGCCACGGGTGGTTGTCCCAGGGGAGTGGTTCCGCAACTTGGTGCTGGTGATCTATTGCGATCCCGAGCGGACGCCGGAACCGCCTTCAGCCAGCGTCACCGGTCAATACCCCTGCTTTGCAGTCCACCTGCGCCGAAACGGTCGCACGGTCGCCATCAACTTTGCCCCCACGGAGCAGGCGACCGATGCGCCCGTGGGCCGCATTCGGGTACCGGCTCGCAGCGTGCGCGTTGTGCCCTGACACGGAAACGGGGCGGCGGACTCGAGGCGGTATCCAAACCCCAACGTTGCAGAAGGGAAACGTGGGACCGGCATCCTTGCCCGTCAAGCATGGGCCTGGCCGGCGACTGCGGCTCGTGCGGCGAAACTCCCGTTCTGTGACATCTACGAGGCCCAGCCTCTTGCGCCTTTTGTCCCCCTTGTGACGGACGGTACTGTCCATCCTACCCTGCCGATTTGCAACGCCGGGGCAAGTACCTTCCGGCAGGGATCGCGCAGCGGGGTTTACGCTTCCGGTGGGGCGGGCGGTTCGGGTTTGTCGGGTGGCTGTTGTTTTTCCGGCGGGGCCTGCTCATGCTTCTCCGGTGGTCCTTCTTCTTCAGCAGGCTTTTCCTGTTCGGGTTCTGGGGCAGAGAGCAATTCGCGGAACGGTTTTCCCTGCTTGTACGTTGCCAGTTCTTTCTCCAGGGAAGCCTTTTCCCTGCCCGAAGCCACCTCCAGGGCTTTTTGGGACCATTGGATGGCCGTGTCGAACTGGCCCAGCTCGGCGTAGGCGGCAGCCAGGGTGCTCAGGATATGGGCCTTCTTGTACTCCGTCAGCTCGCACGCTTTGAGGGCCAATTCCAGGGCCCGTTTCCCGTCGCGCAGCTGGTCGAAGGGCGATGTGGAGAGAACCCAAGAGAGATTGTTCAGCACGCCGGGGTCATCGGGATTCAGCTTCAGGAACTTCTCGTAATCCGCGATGGCTTGGGCGTGTTTGCCCATACTCAGCAGGGCGTCGGCCCGGCCGCGGAGCGCGAAGGCATTATCAGGTTGCTGTTCCAGCACCTTCGTGTACAGGTCGACCGCCTTCTGCGGCTTTTCGCCGGCGGCGTAGAACATGGCCAACCGGAGCCGGTCCATGGGATCGGTCGCTTGGGACTTTTGCAACTGCTCCATTTCGGCGATGGCGGCGTCGAACTTTCCCTCGCCAGCCAGCACCAAAGCCCGGAGCCGCCGGGCGTCCGCGTGATCGGGGTTTCGGGCCAGCACGGCGTCCACGTCCTCCAGCGCCTTGTCGCCTTGGCCCAACTCCTGGTACACCGTCGCGCGCAGGAGGAGCACGGTGGGGTTGGCCGGGGCCAATTCGTGGGCCAGGTTCAGTTCGTGCAGGGCGGCTTTGAAATTCTCCTCCAGCCCGTAGATCCTGGCCTTCTGGATCAACGGCACGGGCGAATTGGGCTGGAGCTGGTGTGCCTTGTCCAGACTGGCGATGGCCTCGTCGTACCGTTTCAACTCCACCAGCACGACGGCCCGCAGCAGGTGTGTTCCCGGATGGTCCGGTTTCAGCTGGACGGCCCGGTCGAGGTCGGCCAGGGCTTTGTCGTATTGGCCCTGGTCCGCGTAGAGGCCGGCCCGGGCGCGGAGGGCGGCCAGGGCGTGGGGGACCGCCCGGAGGGCTTCGTTCAGGTCGGCCAGTTTCTTTTCCGGCGCCTCGGCCAACCCGGCGCGGAGCGTCAGGGCTGCGGCCCGCAGGCCCGGCTCGTCGGTGCTCAGCTGGATCGCCTGGTCCAACGCCCGCTTGACCTGTTCGGCGTCCCCGCCGGGCAGCAAGTTCAGTTTGGCCACCATCAGTTGCGCCCGGGGCTGCCGGGGGTCGATCTTCAGTCCCTTCTCCAAATTCCGGAGGGCAAAGTCCCGGTACTGGCGCCAATTGGGATCAGGCGGCATCTGGTCGAAGAGCTCGTCGGCGACGATCATGCCCCGCTGGATGCTCGTGGCCGCCAACAATGTCTTGGCCAGTTTCGTGTTGTCTTCGTCCAGTCCCTTTTCCAGGGCGCTTTCACAGAGCTGGATCACTTGGCCGAGATCGCCCAGGGTATGGGCCACCACCTTCAACCGAGTGGCCTCGTCCAGGTCCGCCAAGCCTTCGTTTTCCGCCGCCAGCATCGGCGCCACCACAACGGCGGCCAGGCAGATCATCCCGGCACATCGAACGATTGCACGCATCACATGGGTCTCCTTCGCATGATCCAAGCCCCACACCGAGGAGCCGTGTCACAAGAGTGTGACCGTTTCAGCGCTTGTGGTGCGGGCGTCCCGCCTGCCATTCCCAGCGGCCGAGACGGCTGCACCACAATGCGTCGGCCAACGTGTTTTGTTACGCCTCCGAACAGGGCCCGGTCCTCCTCAAAACCGCCGGATCCCTTCACGAGGGGCGGCACGGGGCTCAAAGGCCGCAGCCGCCTGGTCGGCGGCCGCCTCCCCCTGTTTGCGTTTTCGTTGTTCTGCGCCCGGCCTTACACCGGGATCGACCAACAGGTATCCGGCCCAGAAGAAAGGGTGTACAGCTTCAGGCGGGTCGGCGACCGCCACCCGAGTAATCCGCGGTTCCCTTTCCAAGTCCAAGGGGGTGTCCATCGTCAGCAACACGGCCCGCTGCCAAGCGGCCGCGGGCGCCGTGTGTGGTAGCTCCTGGGCGAACTCGCGCACCAGGTCGTAGCTGGTCTGGCCGCCGGTTCGCCAGCGGGCCAGAAGCAGCGTCCTGGCGCCTGTGGACAGCAGGCCACAGATCGTCAGAAAGATCTCCTGGCCCGGGGCGGCCTGGTTGACTCCCCGAAGCGCACTTTCGGCCGCGGTGTGGAACCCGGGCAGCACCACGACACTCGGACCACCCCAGGGAAGGGCGAGCCAATCGCTGAGCGTGTTGCCCGGCTTGCTCCGTTCGGCCTCCAAGAGGGCCCAGTTGTACGGCCCGTTGCCGGGAGTCAGGTCGTCCAGGACAATCAGCTGGTCCATCAATGTGGTATAGACCGACGACGGCCCCGGCAGGGGCGGCTCGTCCGGCAGGGGCACGCATCGGGGCACCACTCGGGCCAAATCCCGGAATGCGGCTTGGCCAATCGCTTCGTCCGCTTGCGGAAACAGTTGGCCAACGACGACCGCCGTGGTGGCGTCCAGACGTCGGCGGTGGTCGCCGGTCACCGCCAGTGAGATCGTGGGCGCATAGCGGATCCGGAACCGAGTGATGAGCGGCTCAAGCTGGCCATCCGCCTCCACCGGGAGGGCCTCGAAGGGCACGTACCAGAGGATGCTATCGGGCACGATGACCAGTTCGGGGAACTCGTCCGTCAGGTCGACGCGTGAGCCGGCCAGGATGGCAGCCAGCAGCTCGCTGGCGGCCGCCTGCCAACCGGTGTCTTCCAGGTCGGTCAGGCTCAGCTGGCGATCCTGGCCGTGGTGGCCCATGCGGCTCAACAGGCGCACGATCCGCGGGCCGAGGAGGTGTGTCTGCTGGAGCCGCCAGTAGGTGTATTTTTCGCGGTTCAACAGGAAGCCGTACAGATTGCCTTTGGCCAGGAAGAAAGCCAGGATGGCGTGGCCCTCGGGCAGAGCCGCTTGGATCTGTTTGGTCGTGCGCACGGGCGGAAAGACCAGCGAAGCCGGTTCCCGACGCACGGCCATTTCGCGCAGCACGGCTTCTTCCAACGTGCTGAGGGCGGCCAATCGCTGGAGGGCGTCTCGCTGTTTGCCGGCCGTTTCGGGGTCGTCGGGCACCAGGGGCATGGCAGCCAGCTCGGCGCGGACCGCGTCGGCCTGCTGTTTCAAGGCTGCGTAAGCGGGGTATTGGGCCAGCAGGTTTTGGCGATGGAGCAAGCCGTCCTGGCCGATCAGCTCGTCGGGTGCCTCCAAGATCCACCGCAGCGATTGGAGACGGCCGCCGTAGGCCAACGAGCTGAAGAAGCGGTGCCGCCGGGCCAGGTCGGCGATCTCCAAAGCCTTTTCGTGGACCTTTCGCTCCAGGGCTACCAGGAACCAATGTTCATACGAAGGGACATGGGGTGTAACCAGAACACTGAGGCTTTCCATCGGCCGCAGCGCCCAATCGGCCGGCGTAGGGTCCCCAAGGAGCCGGCCGTACAACTCCATGGCCGCTCGCGCCGTGATCGGCCCGCGGGTGGTGATCTGTCCGGCGGCAAAACGACGGTCCAGTTGGGCGATCTGGTTGAGCCACTTCGAGCCGTGTCGCATGAAGGCCATGGCAGCGGCAACGGCCTTGTCGCCCGAGGCCAGTTTCCGCTGCTGGAACAATACGCCGGCACGCAAGAACTGCAGCCTGGCCCCGATCCGCCCCGCCCCCATGGTCCTGAGCCCCACGGCCCTCTGGGCCTGATCCAACATGGCCGCCGCCTGGTCCGTCTGGCCCAAAACGCTCCAATGCTCGGCCGCAGACAACAACAGCGACACCCACAGCTGCCGCAAGTCATGGCGCCGGGCCCAATCGGCGGCCGGCATGAGCGGTGGATAGACTCCTTTGCGGTTGGCCAGCAGATGGGCCGTCGCCGCCAGGCGAAAGGCTTCTTCCAGCACGCCGGCGTCCCCATAGTATGCCGCCGATATGGATGCCTCGTGAAAGAACTTCATGGCGCTGGCGTTATCGCCGCGCAGCAAGGCCAGCCGTCCCAGTTCCAGAAGCGCCGTGCTGGTGAGCACATGGTCGAATTCGCCCGCCGCCACCGCCCCGCGAGTCAACAGGGGAATCGCTTCTTTCTGTTTCCCGCCGGCCACCATGGCCAACCCCAAGAGGACGTCGATCCAGCATTGCGACCAGTGGTTCGGCAGCGACGGACGCTGCGACAGCACCCCGATCAGCTCCGACGTCATCGGGTCATACTGCGTAAGCGGCCCCAACAGCTCGGTACGCCGCCGGATAGCCAGCGCTGTGCAGCGCACGATTTCCTGCGGGTCGATGGGGAACAGGACGGGCGGGGCAATGGGACCGCCCTGCAGCAATCGCTCCTTGGTCAGGATCTGACCCTGGCCGATCAACATCGACTCTGGATAGTAGCCCACGCGAGTGCGGCGTGAACTGACACCCCAAGGAATATGGATCCGTGTGCCGGACGGACGGATGGCCGGAGGGAACTGGACGCGGATCATCCAATCGCTGAACCTGCGGTAAAGTCGCAGGGCCGCCGTGTAGTGTTCCAGCGCCTCGTCCAGCCGGCCCATCTCGTAGTAACATTCGCCGATCAGCGTGTGATAGCAAATGGAATCGATCCACCGCGTTTGAACGTTCTTGACCGCCCCCCGCCACTCCTGCTGGAACTGTCGCAGCGCATCCCGATACTCCCCCTGATAGAAGAATCCATGCAGGGCGGCCTTGTACGCGGTGGTGGGAACGGTACGGTTGTCGATCTGAGCCTGCGCCCTGCTTGGAGCCACCAGGCTGGCCAAGCCAAAAAGAATCGCCACAGTGGCCGACCGAAAAGAGCAGGCCCGCCCGACGGGGCTGCCAGGCCGATCCGCTCGGCCGTAGAGTATGGTCTCAGCCCGCCCGCAGGACGCCCCGCGCGCAGCCCGCCCCAACGATCGTGCCCAAACATCGCCTGCAGCCGGGATGCCACACATTGCCACAGCTCCTCTCCCAAAGGGGCAGGCCCGTGCCCGTCGATGGCCGATGGCCCGTACCCGCCGCCGTGTCCTAATTCGATCTTACGCGCCCCGGCCATGGCTTTCCAACGGCACCGGGCCGGTGCGCGCCGGAAAAGAGGCTTCTGACCGGGGCAGTTTAAAGATGTTCGAGTCGGGCGGACGATAACGATCCTGATGATTGTGTCGGCCACGCTGACCGTGTGCGGCCACGGTCCCTAGTGCATGCTGTGTACTGTACCAATCCAGGAGGAACGGATGAGCGGCTCGATCAATCGATGGCAATCCTGGCACGCTCTGCTGGCCGGAGTGGGCCTGGCGGCCACCCTGGGGCTGACCGGCTGTCAGGTCGACGTGGGTGGCCAGACCTTACCCAGCCCCTATTATATGCGGGACGATGTCCAATACTTCCCGCCGGGGCCGGAAATGAAGCTCTCGCGAGAGGCGGCGGCCATGAGGGCGGCCCGCGAAGAAGCGGGACTGGCCAGGCCGTAGTCCTGGGCTCGATCCTTGGGTCGGCCGCCCTGGCGGTAGCCAGGCCCCGTGCGCGGGCCGATCGGCCAAACGCCGGCAGGCGGCCACCCGGCCATCCAGCCACAGAGGGCCCTCTGTCGTGGGCGATCTCCAATTGGCCCCCGCAGCCCAGCAGTGGGTGAACGTCGTGTTGCTGTGGATCGGCTTCGGCACGCTGGCCGGTTTGGCCGCCCGGCTGCTGGTGCCCGGCCGCCAGCCGGGTGTGGTGGGGACGCTGGTCATCGGGATGGTGGGCAGTACCCTCGGCCCGCTGGCTCTGGTCACCCTGTTGCGCATCGACAACTTCAATCCCATCGGCCCGCTCGGGTTCCTGGCGGCCGCAGGCGGCGCCGTAGTCCTGCTCATCGGCTACCGCCTGGGCGCGCTGCTCCGCCCGCCGGAGGGGGAGCCGGAAAACTAACCGTCGAAGGCCGCTCAACCCGGCTGCCCCTCGTGCCCTGGGCCAGCACCCTCACGCCTGTGCCGGCCACGGCGGATTGACTTCGCCGCGGCGTGCTGGGACGGCGCAGTGCGCAACGTGGGTGCCGGGTGCCATATTCCGCCACGCTCTGAGGCCGCGCCAAGGCAGCTCGACCGGCGCCTGGAGCCCGCCGCCTTGGCTCGGGGCGGTTCCTTCGGCGCGCGCTCGGGCATACGCTCGGGAGGGGTAGGCTCTCCGGGCAGAACGACGGAGGCCCCCCGGTCAGCGGAGCGCGCGAGGATGACTCGGGTAAGAATCAACATCACCAGCGGCACGGCCGGGCGTATCGATCACGGGAAGACGCCTTCGGTGAGGTTGCTGACCGGTTGCGATACGGATCGACTGAAAGCGGAACAAGAGCGGGGCACGTCAATCGACTTGGGGTTTGCCCCGTGCGCGTGGTACGCCGCCACGCTGGAGTTGCCGCCGGGCGAGCCAAGGACCTTCAGAGCGGCTCGCGGATGAAACTGCACATGGGCCCCTCGCAGGTGATCGCTTGGGTCTATCCCGTGGATCGAGACCGGTTGGAGCCGGGTGGCCATTACCTGGCTCAGCTGAAGCCCCGCACGCCTGTGGTAGTCGGCCCAGGGGATCATTGCATCCTCCGCAGCCTCACTCCCGTGCGCACCGTCGGGGCGGGATGATCATCGAAGGGCTTTCCCGGCGGCTGAAACGCACCCGGCCCGGGGCGATCGAGGATCTGTGCGAACGGGCCAAAGCCGTCACCCAGCAGACCCGCTTTGTGGAGTACTGTCTGCGCACGGCCCCC
>DQVB01000595.1 GCA_015661985.1 Planctomycetota bacterium
GGAACCATCTGAAACACCACGAACCCGAGAGCCATCAAGCCAAGACCAAAGACGACCTCAAACACCTCACGCGGCGAAAACTCCAATCCATGGCCAAAGGTCCAAAGCTCTTACGTGGACTGTTCTTCCGACGTTATGTTGCAGACCTTTTGGGATGAACCATACATGCCCATGTCCCACGGCGTTTGCTCCGCGTATCAAGGGGTATTGCGGAAGAATATCGCCCGCAATCGGCATTTCAAGGAGCGACAAGACCTTTCCAGCAAAACCCTTGCGCGAAATCCCGGCCGGAACTTCCGTGCACACGTTCTCAGACGGCGGGAGCGCGTCGCTCGCCTCCCGTCGAGTCACTCTTCCACGCTGACCGAGACCTTACGCATCACATCCCCTTGGCGGATCGCATTGACCACTTCTTGGCCTTCAATGACGTGGCCGAACACGGAGTGTTTGCCATCCAACCAAGGGGTGGCCACGTGGGTGATGAAAAACTGCGATCCGTTCGTGTCGGGCCCGGCGTTGGCCATCGACAGCACTCCCGGGCCGTCGTGCTTCAGGTCCGGGTGGAATTCATCTTCGAAGGTGTACCCGGGACCTCCCGTGCCATCCCCTTTCGGGCATCCGCCCTGGATCATGAAATCCTCGATCACCCGGTGGAAAGAGAGCCCGTCGTAGAAACGCTGGGAGGCCAGTTTCTCGAAGTTGGCCACCGTGCGAGGCGCTTTGTCCGCGAACAATTCCAATCGGATGGTGCCCTTGTCCGTTTCGATGGTTGCCACTTTGCGCATGATCGTTCCTTTGTCGAAGTGAGTGGTGTCCAGGTGCCTGGGTTGTCAAGCCCGCAGCGGGGCGTGTGCCAAAGGCTCGTAGCGAGGTCCCGACGGGCTGAGGTGACTGGAAAAAACCACGACCTCGCGGACACCGGTGGTCCCAAAGTCCGTATCGGCCTGTTCGCGCAGCAGGGCGGTCAGGCGTCCCGTCGCGGCGCCCGCGCGGCGCAGTCGCCCCACCGTCACATGGGGGTGAAACGGCCGCCGCTCCCGATCAAACCCGAGCTCCGCCAAACGAGACTCAATCTGCCCGGCCAGTGTCGTGATCTGTTCCACTCCCCGGGTGGCACCGAGCCACAGGGTGCGCGGCCGGCGCAAGTCGGGAAAGGCCCCCGCGCCCTGCACTCGAAGCTCAAACGCCGCACACCCCGCGGCCGCATCTCGAACCGCCGCACAGATCCCGTCAATCCGCTGGCGATCCACTTCCCCCAGGAACTTGAGCGTCACGTGTAAATGCTCCGGCTCCACCCACTTCACGTCCGCTCCGGCCGACCGCAGTCGGCCGATCACCTCCACCGCGGCGCAGCGCACGGGCTCGTCCAACGGCACCGCCACAAAAGTGCGGATTCTCTGGCTCATCACCTCACTCTCACTGCCAACCCGCTTTCGTCGGTCCAGTGGCCCACAAACCCCGGCCCGACTCGTTCTATACCGGAATCCCACCAAGCCGGCAAGCAGTCGATTGCGATTCAGACGTAAACGCCGCCTGCGACAGAGCCACAGGCCCCGCAGCTTGGCTCTCTGAGCCGAGTCTCGCTCTTCGGCTGGTTTCTCGTTCCCGGCCCGGAGAGCCAGGCTCCTTCCGAACGCTCCCCAGCGTGGAGCCTCGCAAGCCACGCCTTTCCGGCGGCCTGTTACCCCCGTCGTTGCGTCTGGATCGGGGAAGCAGAAAATTCCCTCGGCGGCAAGCCGAAGCTGTGCGCGCCGTCGGTCGTCGCCACAGCCGGGGACAAAGCGCCAACTGCAGCTGCAAACAGTACAGCCTACGCATGAATCGAAATCAGGGCGTCCTTGTCACCGGAGTGGATGGGCGGATGCCGTTAAGGGAAGGGAAAAAGAGGCGGGCGTTCGGGGAAGGCGAAAGGGGGCAATGACCGGCAGGCCGCCGTGCCCGGCGATGCTTTCGGTTGCGTGGATTTCGAGCCGTTTACTCTTCGTACGCCAAAAGCTCGTGCATCGCCCAGCGGGTCTTGGAGGGCTTGGAAGGCCGGGTTGTCTCGTTTGGTCAAGCGCTGGTCGCCCACGTCGAACTTCATCCGTTCCTGGAGCCGCTCAATCGACGTCCACTGGGCCATGATCTGTTCATACCACGCACGGTTTGGACCTTTCCGCGATCGACCCGGGAAGAACTCGGCAAGCAGAAAAACCAAACCGTCTTCGGTGTAAACCGTTTGGACCGTTGAGGCAGGTGGGGATCGAGCCGGGGTAGACGCCCACCGGCCCGAGGCCCGGTCCCCGGACCGGGCTGGTCGAAGCCGAGCGGCGCGGGCGCCGGGGCCAGCTGCTCAGCCAGGTGCTGGAGGGCCGTAGGGTGGGTCAAGCGGCGCGAGCGCGAAAGAGCCGGAAGCGGCTTTGGCATCGTTCGAGCGACACACATCGGGCGAGCCGCAAAAGCGAGCGCCGACCCACCACCAGGCGTCGCAGGAGGTCCTTTCACCGCTTTCACCCCTTCGGAAATCCC
>DQVB01000732.1 GCA_015661985.1 Planctomycetota bacterium
CCCCTCCGCGCCCGGGCGCCGGCGCGGGCCCGGCCCCGCTTGATCTCGGCCCAGCCGGGGGCCGAACACCTTCCTGCAAGACGGAGCGTGTAGCACCATTGCAGGGGATCGAGCCGATGGCAACCAAGAATGTGGCTTTTTTGGCCCAGTTCCTAACCCCAGAGGACGCACAGAACGCAGAGCTGTTCACGGAGCGTCTCTTCAATTGTCTCAGCGGACTCTGCGCACTCTGCGGTCAAAGGCTTCGCCACGTGACGTGGTGGTGCCCCCCTGTCTTGTTCATACAGTCTCACCGGTTGTGGTCCTTCACAACGCCGGATTTGATCTGCGACAGGATCGATCCCGCGGCCTGGCGGCGACCACGGTCTGCAAGCGTCTACAATTCGTCCGCCAGTTTTTCGGCCACGCTGTTGACCGCGACATGTTGCAGTGGCCATTGCGGCCCGCCACTACGTCCAGGCGACCGATGCGGACTTCCAGCGGGCCGTGTCTGCCGACAGGCGGGCTGTTGGTGGTGACACAAACGTGGCACAGAAAAGGCCGGCACGGAATCCGGCACAGTACCCGCACGAAACGGGCCGCACCGGGCAGAAGCCGGATACAGGAAACGGCTGTTTCTCTGCTGTTTGCGGGGTTGTGCAAGACCCTGCACCCCCCCGATTGGAGGCGGCGGGAATCGAACCCGCGTCCCGTGACATTTCGGTGGAAGCTTCTACGTGCGTAGTCGGTTTTTTGCGTTTCGCCGACTCGGCCCCCAGCCGACAGGGTGCCGGGCCGGCTAGCCAGCAGCAGGGTTTGACCCCGAGCGTGGCCGGCGGCGACTCGGGGCGAGCCGGATTTGTCGGCCGGCAGTCAGGCCTCTCCGGCAAAGGCCCTCAGCCGGGGCCGCGTTTTCTTACGCAGCCAGTACGAGGTTATCCTCGGCAATTGATAGTTCGGTCAGCTTTTGACGTGGGCCGCTGACCAACCACGGCACGCCACTTCCACTTCAACTGCCCGGTCGATACCATTTCGCCCCCACTATTCACGGCCTCGCAGGCCGGAACGAGCAAACACAGCCTCTGCCGCAATTTCGCTCGGCCAACGAGCAAACTGAAGCGGCGTGTCTGCCACGTCGAATCCCGTTTGCGTTGTTCCGGCCTACGTGAACGATCCGGGACAGGGGTCGGCGATCCTGGGACCAGTTGGTGCCACCAGTGGTCCATCCGTCGTGGGCTACACCGACCGTTGGTATTCTACCCTGACCTCGCGCGCGATTCCAGCCGGACACCTCGAAACCAACTGCCCACTCGCCCGGCTCAAGGGGAGGGGGATAGCAACCTTGGTGCAAGCAATTTCGCCATATTGGTGGGTCGCCGTCTTTCGGCACAGGGCCTGCGCGCCGCCTGAGCTTTTCATCCAGCAATCTTGCGCGAGGCGCACAGCCGACGCCGACCGTGGAGGGCAAGCGGGCAGCCCAGCCAGTGGGGCCTCAGCGGAGGCGACGGATCCGTTCTACGATCTCCGCCTGGGTCAACCCTTCGCTCACCGGTAGCATCACATAGCAGGCCTTTTCGCCGCAGCAGTCCAGGATGATTTGGAAGTCGTTGGGCTTCTCATACCCCTCTCGGCACGGTTCGTGGCCGTTGAGCAAGACGCGGGCATGGACCAACCGGGCGAAGGCCTGGGCGTTCTCCTGGCGATAGTCCCGTCCCCAGACCAGTTCGAAAACGGGCGTGTGTTCCATGAAATCTTCGGGCTTCAGGGGCCGGGTGAAAACCGTGTGGTCGAAACCTTTGACGTCCACGTCTTCCGGCAGGCTATGGGAGATGAAGATGCCGCGCGGCAGACGGAGGGCCAGCGGGCAGGTGCGGATAAAGGGCAGGTAGGCTTCCCGGACCTTTTCGGTGGCCGGGCCGTAGATTTCGTGGAGGCCCAGGCGGAAAAGGAGGTTCAGCAGCTGCCTGTTTTTCTGGATCGGGTAGTCGGTCAGCTCAGCCAACTCGTGATTACCCAGCAGGAAGTGCACCCGATCGGGGTATTGCGCCTTGAGCCGCGCCACATCTTCCAGGAGGGTGTGCGACATGCACCCTCCGTTGGTTGGGTATGTTGGCCCCCCATGACAGACTTCCTGGAGAATCAGGTGGCGTCGGGGATTCTGGTCGAGATTAGCGATTTTGCGGATGGCGTTGAAATTGCGGCGGTGTCCGTGCAGGTCACCGGTGACCATGACTTCGTCGGCCGTTTCGGGGTCCAGGCAGACGACATTCCCTTGGCGGCCAGCGGTCTGGAGGTTCGCCTCGGCGGCCTGCTGGTAGGTGGCGATAATGCTCTCAATATACTCGATCGACGCTACCATGATCTGCCATATCAACGTAGCGGATGGGCGACTTGTCGTCCACCTCCCCGCCACAACGGGGGAAGCGCCGGGTAATCCCGTGTCAGTTTATCCAGTTTTGTCGATTTTCTGGACTGTCCTAGTGGGAGGGCCGATTTTGAATCCTAGGAGGATAGGCCCCACTGGAAAACAAGGAAGCTTGGACGATGAGACTTTTACTGGCGTTGAGTCTGGCCGCGGTGCTGCTGGTCGGCGCCGTCGGGTGTTGCCGCAATCGGGTGTTCCCCGGATCGTGCATTCAGGGAAGTTGCCAGACATGCCCGGAGCTTTGTCGAGGCTGCGGTCTGGGGTTGGGGCTCGGCTGGGGCAATCGCCCTGACCCGGACGCCTTCGTTCCCGGGCCGCCCACCGGGGCGATCACGTATCCCTATTACACGGTGCGCGGTCCAAGGGACTTTCTGGCCGCAGAGCCTCGACCCATCGGCCCCTGAAGGCTTATCCCAGAACGAAAATGGCTTGCTTCCGCGGCACGTCGTGGCACGCTCGCGAGGCCGGCCACAGCGTCATCTGGGGATAGGAAGGCGAGTCCGCTGGGGAGCGAGCAACACAGTACAGTACTGTGCCGGTTCGAGCCGCCATGGATGGACGGCTCGGGCCGGCATTTTTCGACGGCTCGAGCGATCCGTTCAGGGAGGCAACGGGCCTTGCCAATCCGGCAACGGCTTCTCAGGCCGCGTGATGTGCGGAAGCCTTCCGGCACAAGCGGACTGCCAGCGGCGGAAGCGGCGGCGCCAGCCGTCTGGCTTCAGCCGCACAGCCAGTTCCGGGTGCCCGGTCAGCTGGAAGACGGCCTGTAGTTCGAGCACCTCCCGCCACGTGATGGGGCGACGCACGGGGTCATCCAGCAGCACGGTCAGGTATTCGGCGATCTGAGCGATCCGCCGGTCTGGTTCGCTGTCGGAGTACCAGCACCAAAAGTGGGCCCAGCGTGCCAGCAGGCCCTCACGCCACGCCAACTCCAAGGAGAACCGCGCCCGGAGCGATCCGGTGCACTGGGGCTCGCTCAGGTATCGGGCCAGGAACAGATCGTAGCGCGGATTGCCCGTGCCCCATTTCGCCACCAGGGCGTCGATCTGGAGCTCGGCGTCGGGTCGTCGTTCCAGTCGGGCCAGTTCCCGCCGGGCCTGGTCGAAGCTGATCGCCGTGCCCACCTGGAAAGCTGCCCATTGGCGCGCCAGCTTCGGGCCGCGATACAAAACCGAAGCGCCTACGGCCAGCACGACCACGATTAGCAGGATCCGGGCCCAGAGTCGCATGGCGCTGGTATTGTGTGACCTTTCCCGCCAGATGGCAAGGCCACCTCGGGGGTTTGTCGCGGCCACCGGCTCGAGCGACAAACGATTGCCAAGAGACGGCGCGCTTGCCCCATGGAACGGGCCACGTGCCTACGGCACGTCACTTCGAGGGGGCCGCGTAAACGCTGGCCGCTGCCTCGTTCTACGGCAATGCGTTCTCAAGCGGCAAGCGCGCCCTGGAAAGATCGACCTGGAAACTTGGACAAATCGTTTCGGGCGAAAGACCTCCTTTCTAGGGTGGTCGCCGGCGGAAGCGGCCCGGCCACCGCCACAAGCGACGGCCTGCGCCGCCGGCATGTGTCTCAGGGGACAGATCCGACTCTTCGCTGGACCGCGGGGCGCCGCCGGGTTCGGCTGGCGCCCCGGAAGAAGGTCCGGACCGAGCAAGCCTCATCATGGCTCGTTCCTCGCGGCGTGAGCGCACCGGTCTGGCACCGCATATCCAGAGCACGAGAATCCACCTTCTTGTTCGATTGTCTTTCGCAGCCGAACGGCTGCAGTGCCGGGAAAGCGAAAAGGCTTTTGATGCGATCAGGTTTCCTCCGGCATAGGGCGTATACACGATGCAGGAGCGAAGTCAAACCCGAGAGCCGAAAAAAAGGCAGCTCGAATGGCGCCGCGCGAAGCAACTCGAAACAAGCCAACAGGATGCGGCTTGAAAAAAATTGTCTGGTACCTCGCCTGACGGCGGCGATAGGGTTTTGCTGAGCCGCGCGCGTCGCAAAAGCTCGTCAGCTTTCGGCACTTGAAAAGACTGCCGCACTCGCAACGTTCGTCGGCAGAGTCAGTGGCTTTTTCCCAGCCCGGGCAACACCCACGCTGTCGCCGGCGATCATTCGCCGCACATGCGGGCCAGCTGTCGCAGATACTCCAAAGCGTCGTGGACGTCGGGCGCGGGCACGCCCACGGCCCGTCCGATGCGATCGCAACGGGCCAGCAGCTGCAGCTCGTCG
>DQVB01000079.1 GCA_015661985.1 Planctomycetota bacterium
AGTGATGGCCGCGGCGCTTTGGGGCCGGACGCATCGGCCCCAAGGCCGCGGGGCCCGATGGCTCGGCCGGGTGGCGCTGGCGTGGGCTTTGCGGATGGCCCTTTTCACCGCCGCGGCCTTTTGTGCCTGGTGGGCATTCCATCTGTTTGCCTGGACTGCGGTGGGCCGAATCGATGGGTTCGATTCGGCCGAGACGCCCCATTGGATCAAACGTCTGGCCGACACCGAAGTGCCAGCCCCGGTGGCTGGCGCCTTGGCTCAATACTTGCACAACTTGCGCGGCCACCGTGCCTTTCTGATGGGCCAGGCTTCGATGACCGGTTGGCCGGGTTACTTTGCCTATGCGGCGCTGTTCAAGAGCACGCCCGTCGAGCTTCTGCTGGCCTTGGCCCTTGTTGTGCTGGCCGCACTGCAATGGACAGCCGCGTGCCGCGCCCGGTGCAACCGTGGGGGTCACCGCGGTTCGACCGGCCCGTCAAAGCGGGACATGGACTTCGGCCGACTCGTGTGGTGGATCGCCTTGGCCGCTTACGCGATCCTGCTGTTTCGCACGCGGGTGCAGATCGGCCACCGATACATGCTCCCGGCGTACATGCTCGTGTTCCTGTTGGGGGCGGAAGCCGTGGCCTGGGCATTGCGCGCGCGGTCGTTGCTGGCTGCCCTGGTGGTCGTGCTCGTGGCGGGCCAAGGGGCGTGCGTCTTTTCCGTCGCGCCGCATTACCTGGCCTACTTTTCACCCCTGGTGGGCGGCCCCAGCCGCGGGCACCGACTGCTGGGCGATTCGAACATCGACTGGGGCCAAGACTTGCCGGCGCTGCGCCATCGACTGGCCCGCATGGGCTGTCGGCGCGCATTGCTCTCCTACTTCGGCACGGCGCTGCCCGAAGCGTACGGCGTCCGGGCCGACCCGCTGAGAGCTGTCCCTCCGCAGCAACTGCACCGTTACGATTGCATCGCCGTGTCGGTCAATCACCTCTCGGGCCTCTTTCCCCTGGATGACCCACGCCTTGTGGTACTGGCTGAGATGGAACCGACCTGCCGCGCCGGTTACTCGATCATGATCTACGACCTTCGCGCCCCGAACGTGCGAAGCCGATTGATGCAAATACCTCAGCCGCGCGGGCCGGGGGACTGGGCCGCCGCAGAGGCTCGATTGACAAGACCTCGTGGGCGGGACGAGCAAACACAGCCTCTGCCGGAACTTCGGTCGCTCGGCCAACGAGCAAACTGAACGGCAGTGTATGCCACGTCGAATCGCCTTTGCGTTGTTCCGGCAACACTCTGCGCGACCTTGTTGCGGCCTACGTGAATAATCCGGGCTAGACCCGCGACTGCCAGCGCCTTCGGGAATCATCCGGGGCCGGGAGGCATACCACAGGGGAGGCGTGCCGGGGGTTGGAGTGTGCCGGCCCCCAAGTCTCTGGGCAATTGCCTGGCCGGGGTGGGGATCAACAGCAGATCTCCCCGACCCCTTGCTTGCCCTTGTTTTCCAGCGCAGAATCCCACCCCTTCACCCGCTCGTTCTTCCCACGGAGCTGCTCGTTGCCGGCCCGGAGCTGTTCGCTCTTCCCACGCACCCGCTGCGCCTGTTCACCCAACCCCTCCCCGTCGGCCCGCAGAGACGCTCGTCACCCCCGCGCAGAAGCTGGTCCTCATCGCCCCAATACGCACCGGATTGCCGCTGGGTGGCTGGCTGCCGCGGCGGCTCCTGATAACCTGCCCCCCGGCCGTCCATGAGACGTGGCTCCTCCTTGCCGGACAATCTGCCACAGATCGGCCAGGCTAGAGACGATCAATTTGCCGCCCCCACGCCCCACGGCTGCACCTCCCAGCCGGGGCCCAACCGCCCGCCGTAGCCCACCACTGGGATCGGAAACGTCACGCAAACCAGCCCCATTTTCCCCGACCGCCCCCAGCCCCTGTGCCTGACGAAGCCTGCCTCCCCCAAGCCCAACACCCACGCTCGAGAGGTACCAAGCTCCAGCTTGGCACCGTCGCGCCGGTCCCAAGCCAGTGATCCTTGCGGCCCGCGGCCGTGGGCGTTATCCTGACTGGTTTTCGGTGAGCGTTTTTTCGTTCCCCTGGTGCTTGGGTCTCCAGTGCGTTCGGCGGTGGGGCGGTCTGCGCGATGGTACGGAGCGGTGGGGCGTCGGGCCGGCGCGGGCCACGTTGCCCTGGCAGCAGGTGGCCGAGCTGTTGCGTCACCGGTAGGGCTTCATGACGAATATGTCCAAACGTTGGACCCAGCAGCCTGGATCCGATGAGGTGGTCCGCATGCGTGGGGTGCGGGTCCACAATCTGCAGAACATCGACCTCGACATACCCCGCAATCGGTTGGTTGTAATCAGCGGGCCGAGTGGTTCGGGAAAGAGTTCACTCGCCTTCGATACCTTGTATGCCGAGGGGCAGCGGCAGTACATCGAGAGCTTGTCGGTTTATGCCCGCCAGTTCCTGCACCAGCTGGAGCGGCCGGACGTCGACTTGATCGACGGGCTGCAGCCGACCATCTCGATCGACCAGCGGGCCGGCGTGCGCAATCCCCGCACCACGGTGGCCACGGTCACCGAAATCTATGACCACATGCGGTTGCTTTATGCCCGGTTGGGTGAAGTGACCTGTTATCGCTGTGGCCGGCCGATTCGGCAGCAGGCGCCGGCTCAGATCGTGGACGCCCTGATGAGGCTGACCCGGGGCACGCGGGTCATGATCCTGGCTCCTATGGTGCGCGGGCGCAAGGGCCAGCACAAAGACGTCTTTGCGGCTATCCGCCGGGCGGGATTCCTGCGGGTTCGGGTGGACGGCCAGGTGGTGGACATCGAGCAGCCGCCGGATTTGGTTCGCCAGCGGGTCCATCATATCGAGGCGGTGGTCGACCGCGTGGTGGTGCGCGAGGGGCTGCGCGGCCGGTTGGCCGAGTCGATCCAATTGGCCTTGAAACACGGCGATGGCCTGGTGCTGGCCACTCGCGAGGTCCGCGCGGAGGACGGCACCACAGTCTGGGAGGATCTGCTGTTCAGCACGCTGCACGCGTGTCCGAATTGCAGCATCAGTTATGAGGAACTGGAGCCCCGCACGTTCAGCTTCAACAGTCCCTACGGGGCCTGTCCAGCGTGTGACGGCCTGGGTATGCGGGTCCAATTCGATCCGGATCTGGTCATTCCGGAGCGCAGTCGGTCATTGGCCACCGGGGCCATCGCTCCCTGGCGCAACCTATCGCCGACGGCCGCTGAAAAGCGCCGGCAGCTGCTGCGTCCGTTCCTGGCCGCCAGCGGCTTTCGGTGGAACACACCTTTGGCCAGGTTGAAGCCGAAAGTGTTCGAGCGGCTGCTCCGGGGCGACGGCAAAGGGTTTCCGGGCGTGTTGGCCTTGTTGGAAAAGGAGTACGTCACTGCGACCAGCCAGGCCAGGCGCCAGCGGTTGGAAGCGTTTCGCGGCGAAGTGGTTTGTCCGGACTGCGGCGGGGCGAGGCTGCGGCCCGAGGCTCGTTCGGTCTACGTGGGCGGCCGGGCGATCCACCAGGTGACGGCCATGACGGTCGAAGGGGCCGCGGATCTGTTCTCGTCGCTCGATTTTTCGGGGCCTGAACAGCAGGTGGCCCGGCCGATCGTTGGCGAGATCCTCGGGCGATTGGATTTCCTCCGGCGGGTGGGGGTCGGGTACCTGACGTTGGATCGCCCGGCCGACACCCTCTCCGGCGGCGAACTGCAGCGAGTGCGGCTGGCAGCCGGCCTGGGTTCCGGGCTGGTGGGCGTCTGCTATGTGCTGGACGAGCCCTCCATCGGGCTCCATCCGCGCGACAACCACCGGTTGATCGAAGCCGTGCGCGAACTTCAGGGGCGGGGCAATACGGTGGTGGTGGTGGAGCACGACGAGGCGATCATGCGCCACGCGGATTGGCTCATCGACCTGGGCCCGGGGGCCGGCCGCCACGGGGGACGGGTTGTGGCCCAGGGCGAACCGGCGACCGTGGGGCACAACGGGGCGTCGCTGACGGGCAAGTATCTCTCGGGCCGACTGCGGATCGCCGTGCCCGCCCGGCGTCGCAGAGCGGCCGCACGACGCTGGCTGACCATGGAAGGCGTGCGCACGAACAACCTGAAGGACATTACCGTCCGGTTCCCTCTGGGTCTGTTCATCTGTGTGACCGGGGTGAGCGGGTCGGGCAAGAGTTCGCTCCTCAGCCAGACGCTGGTCCCGGCTATCACGCGACGGCTGGGCGGCATGGGCCCGAAGCCCGGCCCGTACCGCCGGCTTCGGGGCGCCGATCAGGTGGAGAAGGTGGTCGAGGTGGACCAGTCGCCCATCGGGCGCACCCCACGCAGCAACCCGGCCACCTACACGGGTGTGTTCGACGAGATCCGTAAGCTCTTCGCCCAAACGCGCGAAGCCCGCCAGCGGGGATACAAGCCGGGCCGCTTCAGCTTCAACGTCAAAGGCGGACGGTGCGAGACGTGCCAAGGCCACGGCCAACAGAAGATCGAAATGAACTTCCTGCCGGACCTGTTCGTCACCTGCCCGGACTGCGGCGGCAAGCGGTTCAATCGCCAGACCCTCGAGGTGCGTTACCGCGACAGATCGATCGCCGACGTGCTGGAAATGCAAGTGGACGAGGCAGTCGAGTTTTTCCAGAACTTCCCGGCCATCGCCCGCCTGCTGGGGAGCCTCCAGGACGTGGGGCTGGGCTACCTGAGCCTGGGCCAACCGTCCACCACCCTCTCCGGAGGCGAAGCCCAGCGGATCAAACTGTCCGCCGAACTGAGCCGGGTCAATACGGGCCGCACGCTGTACGTTCTGGATGAACCCACCACCGGGCTCCACTTCGACGACATCCAGAAGCTGCTCGACGTGCTCAACCGATTGGTCGATCTGGGCAACACGGTGATCGTCATCGAGCACAACTTGGATGTGATCAAAACGGCTGACTGGATCGTCGACCTGGGCCCCGAAGGCGGCCAGGCCGGCGGCTATGTGGTGGCCGCCGGCACGCCGGAACAAATCGCCGCGCTGGAAGACAACCACACCGGCCGGTTCCTCCGCCACGTGCTCCACCGGACCGACGGGCGGTGAGGCGGTGGTTCGCCCGCCTCTCAGCTGGAGGGCGGCTCGACGGCTTGAACGGTTCAGCGGGAGCGGTCGACAGGCTCACAAACGCCCAAGTCGCCGGAGGTGGGCCTCCCACAGATCCATGCGCACCCAGAGTTGGGCCAAGACGCCGGGCCGCAGCCCGTAGTAGCCGGTCATCAGGTGGGTGGCGCCGAGTCGTTCTGTCAGGGCGGCGTCGTGGCGTGGCGAGGCGACGACCAACGGCGCGTCGGGGTCCGGGGGGATCGTGGTCCAGTATCCCGCGCGGGGGAAGCGGCGAAGATACCAGGGAATGGGCCAATAGTAGTTGTCGCTCCAGATGACGTGGATCAGCGTCTGGCTTCCGGCCGGCCATGCCTGGGTCAGCCGCCGGACATCTTGCTCCAGCCGTTCGACGTCGGCCAGCGTGTAGCGATACAGGTAGGGGTTGCAGGCGTCGGCGGTAAACACGAAGTTCGCGCGGTACGCCTGCCAGCCGAGCAGCACAGCGCCTGCCGCGATGGCCGCGCCGAGCACGCCTTTGGCCGCCCGCCCGGGAAGGGCTCGGACCAGTGCCACCGCCCCGATGCCGGCGGTGAGGATCATCGCCTGCAGGAATCCCAGCAGGCACCAGGGGGTTTTGTACGGCGTCAGGCTATAGATGGCGGTGAGGATCACCGCATACAGAGCAACCCAGCGGACGAAGCCCACGTGGGCCTGGCCGAGCAGGCCGGTTCGGGCTGGAAGCAACGCGGCCACCAGGCCTACGGCGGCCAACGCGAGGATCAACGCTTCGGAAAACCACGGGCCGTCCCCCACGTGCCACCAGGCGAGCAGCTGGAGGTAAAAGTACCACGGATGCACGTGGGCAGAATCGCCACCGGCGCGTCGCAGCCACGGCAGGTAGGCGCCCAGCCCGTCCAGTGGCCCGCGAGGGTTGGCAAAGAAGGACGATAGCAACAGGACGACCACCGCCAACGCCACCCCCGCCGCCACGGCCACATGCCACGCTCGCCACGGCCCGCGCGGCCAAACGGGCGTACGGTCGAGCCAGCGGGACCAGAGGCGCGCCACCCCCAGCGCAGCGGCCATGGCGAAAAAAACCGCCACGCTGGTCTCCTTGGTGGCTTGCACAAGCCCCAGGCAGGCGCCGGCGGCCAGGCACCAGCCACACCGGCCGCCGCGCACGTATCGCCACGCGCACGTGACGGCCGCCAGCGTGAAGAACACCAATAGCGTTTCGTGAATGTAGTAGCGGCTGTAGAAAACCATGGCCGGCGAAAGGGCCGCCACCAGACCGGCCACCCCCGCGGCCAGCCGCCCCACGGCGTCTCCCAAGGCCCAGATCAACAGCACGGTCGCCACGCCGAAGATCACCGGCACCGAGCGGAACGTGGCAGGCGTGGCGTCAGCAAACGAGTCTGTGCCGGCCAGCCACACGGCCGGGAGCGTGGCAAGGGCGAGCGTGGGGCCGTGGAACTCGTGCGGGTTGTAGCGGTAGCGGCCCTCCTCCCAGAGCTGGCGGAAACGGGCCGCCTGCACGGCTTCGTCGGCGTGCATGGGACGCTGGCCCAACTTGGGCAGCCGCAACCCCGCCGCGGTGGCTGCCACCACCGTCCAGAGTGCGGCAAAAGCCAACTTCCTCTTCACGCCCTTCGAACCTCGCCATCTCCGACCACACCCCCGATGAGCCCACGGTAGAAAGGGGTCGCCCGTTCAAGTTATCATATCATCCAGGCCGCGGCGGCGGCAGGCTGCCCCACCGCCTTGCCGGAACCCACCACCGCTGGAGGAGCTCTGCACATGCGACATCTTTGGGTCACACTGGCGACGGTCCTGCTCGTCTGGGCCAGCTGCCTTGAGGCGGGCGAAGCCCGCGTGCCGCTGGAAACGAAGATCCCCGAAGAGATCTTGGCCGGCACCCCACCCGACGTGCTGGCCATGCTCTTTCCCGGCCTCGAGCTCACCAGCTTGGAAAAACGCCCCAAGCTCATGGTCCCCAAAGGGACCGTGAACGTGGCACTGCACAAGAAGGTCACCTCGAGCGATCCCTACCCGATCCTCGGCGAACTGAAGTTCGTCACCGACGGAAACAAAGAAGGCAGCGAACAGAGCTATGTCGAACTGGGGCCGCTCAAGCAGTGGGTCCAGATCGACCTGGGGCGGCCCTGTGTCATCTATGCCGTCTATGTGTGGCATTTCTTCCGCGAGGCCCGGAGCTATCACGACGTGATTGTCCAAGTGTCGGACGACCCGGAGTTCCGCAAAGGCGTGCAAACAGTCTACAACAACGACCAGGATAACTCCTCAGGGTTCGGGATCGGCCGGGATCGGCCGTATATCGAGACGAACGTGGGCAAGTTGATTGACGTCCGAGGGGTGCGGGGCCGATACGTGCGACTGTACAGCCGAGGCAATACGGCCAACGATCTGAACCACTACGTGGAAGTGGAGGTGTTCGGCAAACCAGCCTCGTGAGCCCGCCCCTGCGTGCCGTGCCCACCCTGCTTCAAAGCCGGGCAAAGTTTCTCAGCAGCTGAAGCCCGTCGGCCTGGCTCTTCTCCGGATGAAACTGCGTGGCAAACAGGTTCCCGCGCCAGACCATCGCACAAAACGACTCCGGATAGTCCGCCTCAGCTGCCACCACCTCGCGGTCTTCAGGTACCACATAATACGAGTGCACAAAATAGAAATACGTACCGTCCTCGATCCCCTCCAAGATCGGGGCGCGGCGGCCTATGCGCAGCTGGTTCCAGCCCATATGCGGTACGGAGTACTCCCGAGGCAGGTCAAACCGCACCACTTCCCCGGCCAAGACGCCCAACCCCGGGTGAATCCCATTCTCGTGACTCCGCTGGAACAGAAGCTGCAGCCCCAGGCAAATGCCCAGGAAAGGCCGTCCGGACTGAAGCACCTCCAAAATGGGCTCAATCAGCCCACGACGCTTCAGTTCTCCCATCGCGTCCGCAAAAGCCCCCACCCCCGGCAAAACCAACTTCTCGGCTACGGCCACCCGCTGAGGGTCCGAAGTGACCTCGGCCGTGTAACCAACCCTTTCGAAGCCCTTCTGCACGCTGCGAAGGTTTCCCATCCCGTAGTCGACAATGACAATCATCGGATCCTTTCACCCGCCAGAGCCGCGAGTTGTGGCGCCGCCGTGCTGGGCGCCCCGCCCAGATTGCCGGCGCCCGAATCGAAAGGGTAACGAACAACCCGGGATTCTTCGTCCCGAACCCCTTGAAGGGGACGCGGCAGGGATCCGCCGGCTGCTGGAAGTTGCGAACATCCGGCCATCTTTCTTTCCTCAACCTTTCAGCTTACTCATGCCTCCCTGACTGTCCAGACCTCCTCCGTGGCTGGGACGTCCCGGCCCGCAGCCTCGGGCGTCCCGCCCTATTGTGGATGCAAGGTTTCCGAGAAAGCAATAATCGCACCGCAATCAATGCTTTCGGACGCATCCTGGCCAGCTGGCCGTGGCAAACCGGGCTGCTCGGCTTTTCGGAATCGCGTGGAGAACTGGCTAAGATCTACCGATTATTCCTATTGCGCCGATTTTTCATCCTCTACGGGTACGTAGTGAAAGGGCGCGAGCTTTGGCTGCAACCGAAGTGTGGTTTTCATGCTTCGAGTGATGACTGATGGGTCCGTCCACGGTTCGCGGGTCAACACGGCGAGGCCG
>DQVB01000531.1 GCA_015661985.1 Planctomycetota bacterium
TGGTGATGGAAGCGGGGGCGGGTGCGGCGGCCGGTTTCAGTGACGAAGAGTTTTCCCAACGAGGGGCCACCGTGGCGGGCCGGGACGAGGCGCTGGATCAGGAGGTGCAGCTGCAAGTCCGTCTGGGCAGGCCGGAAGACTGGCGCCCCGGCGGTTACCGGCGCGGGCAAGTGGTGGTGGGCTTGGCCGATCCGTTGGGCCAGCCGGCGCTGATGGCGCGATGGGCCGAGGCGGGGGTGAGCTTGTTTGCCTTGGAACTGTTGCCTCGCATCACGCGCGCCCAGGGCATGGATGTGCTATCTTCACAGGCCACGGTGGCCGGCTACCGGGCCGTGATCCTGGCGGCCCATGTGCTGCCCAAGATGTTCCCCATGCTGATGACTGCGGCGGGGACGATCCAGCCGGCCAGGGTGCTCGTGGTGGGGGCCGGCGTGGCCGGTTTGCAGGCCATCGCCACCGCCCGGCGACTGGGAGCCGTGGTCACCGCCTACGACGTGCGACCGGCGGCCAGGGAACAGGTGGAAAGCCTGGGGGCTCGGTTCCTGGCCCTGGAGCTGGAAACGGCCGACGCCGAAGCCGAAGGCGGATACGCCCGGGCCATGGACGAACAAAGGCTGGAAAAACAGCGGGAGCTCATGACCCGGGCTGTAGCGCAGAGCGATGTGGTCATCACCACGGCCGCCGTGCCAGGCCGGCCGGCGCCGGTATTGATCACCAGCCACATGGTCCAGCAGATGCGCCCCGGTTCGGTGATCGTGGACGTGGCGGCTGAACGGGGGGGGAACTGCCAGCTGACCGAGCCTGGCCGCTCGGTCGAGCATGGCGGTGTGACGATCCTCGGACCGCTCAGCCTGCCCAGTGATGTGCCGTATCACGCCAGCCAGATGTACGGAAAGAACATGGCCAATTTCCTGTTGCACGTGGCCCGAGACGGGCAGCCGGACTTCCGCAGCGATGATGAGATCCTGCGCAGCACCCTGGTGACCCGCGACGGCCAGGTGGTGCATCCGCGCGTGCGGGAGTTGCTCCAGCAGCCGGCCGACACGGAGCAGAGCGACAGTGGACCGTCGGCCGATTCGCCTTCAGTGGAGAAGTAACGATGTGGGGAATCTGGTTGTTGGCCAGCCAACAGGGGGCGGGCCAGTCGATGCCCTTGATGGCCCTGGTGACCGTTTTCGTGCTGGCCATCTTCGTCGGCTTTGAAATCATCACCAAGATTCCACCCACGTTGCACACACCGTTGATGTCCGGCTCGAACGCCATCTCCGGGATCACCTTGGTCGGGGCGATCCTGGCGGCCGGCTCGGGCCAAGCCGGCCTGGCCTCCTGGCTCGGGCTGTTGGCCATCATCCTGGCCACCATCAACGTCGTGGGCGGGTTCCTGGTGACGCATCGGATGCTGGGCATGTTCCGCAGGAAGAAGTGACGTGGCGATGAGCACTCTGATCCTCTTGGCCTATCTGCTGGCCGCCGTCTTGTTCATCCTTGGCCTCAAGGGATTGACGCACCCGCGTACTGCCGTGCGCGGCAACCTGTTGGGAGCCACGGGGATGCTGCTGGCCGTCGTTGCCACGCTCGTTCACCAGGAGGTGGTCAGTTACCAACTGATCTTGGTGGGGATCGTGATCGGTGCGGCGGCCGGGACACTGCTGGCCTTGAAGATCCAAATGACCGCCATGCCGCAGATGGTAGCCCTGCTGAACGGGTTCGGGGGCGGGGCGTCGGTGCTGGTGGCCGGGGCGGAGCTTGTGCGTCGATCCCCCCCGGCTTGGAGCAACCAGGCCGTGGCCGTCACGGCCTCGGGACTGATCGGGGCGGTCACCTTCTGGGGGAGCCTGGTCGCCTTCGGCAAGCTTCAGGAACTGGGCTTCTTTCGCCGGCCCTTGGAGTACCCGTTTCGCCAGCCAGGAAACGCCTTGCTGGCCCTTGCGGCCGTGGCCTTGGCCGCGTGGGGGGCCGCAGCGCCGCAGTCCCCCGCCCTGTATTTGGCTCTGGTGCTGGTCGCTTCCATCCTGGGCCTGACGCTCGTCAACCCGATCGGCGGGGCCGACATGCCCGTGGTGATCGCCCTGCTGAACTCCTACTCCGGGTTGGCTGCCGCTGCCACCGGATTCGTCCTGGGCAATACCGTGCTGATCATCTCCGGGGCATTGGTCGGCGCCTCGGGCCTGATTCTCACCTCGATCATGTGCCGCGCCATGAACCGGTCCCTGGCCCACGTGCTGTTCGGGGTGCTGGGGCCGGCCGAGGAGGGGGCCACGGCCGACGAGACTTACGGCGGACGGATCAAGGCGACCACGGCCGAAGAGGTGGCCATGCTCTATGACGGGGCGCGGCGAGCGGTCATTGTGCCCGGCTACGGCATGGCTGTAGCCCAAGCCCAACACGCCGTGCGGGAACTGGCTGAAACACTCCAGTCGCGCGGGATCGAAGTCGAATTCGGTATCCATCCTGTGGCCGGACGGATGCCCGGCCATATGAACGTGCTGTTGGCCGAGGCCGAAGTGTCCTACGAACAGCTCAAGGAGATGGACCAGATCAACCCCACTTTCCCACAAACGGATGTGGTGCTGGTGATCGGCGCCAACGACGTGGTCAACCCCGTGGCCCGCACCGACCCGTCCAGCCCCATCGCCGGTATGCCGATCCTGGATGTGGACAAAGCCCGGACCGTGGTGGTGATCAAACGCAGCCTCAGCCCCGGGTTCGCTGGCATCCCCAACCCCTTGTTCGCGGCCGACAACTGCCTGATGTACTTTGGCGACGGCAAGAAGGCCGTCCTCGACTTGGTTGCCGCATTGAAAGAGCAGTGAATCGCGGCATGCCGGTTGTGTTTGCCGGGGGAACACGCCCTGGCCTCCCGCCCGATACCAGCCCGTTTTGGGGTGTATCATCTTCAGAGATCAGTAAGAAGTGCTTGGCAGCGGCCATTATGGGTTCAGTGTTACAGAA
>DQVB01000432.1 GCA_015661985.1 Planctomycetota bacterium
CACCATGGGCCGATTCCGCCTGGACGACAGCCAGCGGGAGGCGATCATCACCTTCGTCATGGGACTGGTGGCCCAACCACCCTCGGATCGGCACCGCTACCACCCCGACCGGCGGCGCCGGGCGATCATCGAGGGCCGCAAGGTGCTGGATCGTTACGGCTGCGCTGAGTGTCATATCCTGCGAATGGAACGATGGGCTATCCGATACGACCCCCAGCGGTTCGAGGAGCCAGTGCCGATCCCTGAGTTCGACTTCATCAAACCACAGTTCTCCGCCGACGAGCTGGCTCGCTCCGCCCGCACGGACCACCGCGGATGGGCCCACGCCCAAGTGGTGGGCATGCCGCGGCTGGAGCCATCCGGAGGACTCTTGGAGGACGTAGACGACGAGGACAACCCCCTGTATTTCTTCGGCCTTTGGGAGCCGGCGGTCATCGGCGGCCAAATCTGGCCGGTGGCAGGGGCGGAGGTGCCGATCGCCGCCCCCCAGATTACGCGCACGTGGCCCGCCTGGGGCGGCCGGTTGGCGCGGATCCTCTATCCGGTGGTGCTGGCGGAAGCTTGGCAGGCTGGCTCGGCGGCCACCGATCTGGAAGCATGGGGCTGGCTCCCTCCGCCACTGGAGCACGAAGGCCGCCGGGTCCGACCCGAATGGCTCTATGGCTACCTGTTGGATCCCCTTCCCCTCCGGCCGGCCGCTGTGTTGCCCATGCCCAAGTACACCTTGACGCCTCGGGAAGTTGCCCGGCTGGTCGATTACTTCGCCGCTATGGCCGGGGCCGATTTCCCCTACGGAGACGACTCGTGGGAACCAGCCACCAGCGCCTTACCCGCCGACGAACGGGCGCGGCGGCGCCGGCAGGCCATGCGCCTGGTGACCGACCGCACCACGTTTTGCGCCAAGTGCCACCTGATCGGCGACTACACGCCGGGCGACCAGGTGCGCACGTCGTTGGCCCCGCGTCTGGATCGCGCCGGCCAGCGACTCCGCCCCGAAGCCCTGCGACGGTGGTTGGCCAATCCGAAATCGGTCCTTCCCTACACGGGCATGCCGGTGAACTTCCCGCCCGAGGGGCCGCCGCTGGGTCAGGATCTGCTGCCCGGCACGAGCCTCGAACAGATCGACGCCGTGGCCGATCTGCTCTTGCACTACCCCGAATACCTGGGTAGCCAGATATCGATCCGCCGTTTGATCGAGTCGGCGGGAGGAGCCGATCAGGCCGAAGGAAATGACCGGTGACGGGCTGGAGACAGGCGCCGGCGGGCATGGACCGACGCGCTTTGCCTGAGGGTCTCAGTACTTGCAGATGTGCGCGCCGAGCGCCGATCTTTTGGGTTGTGGGTGGCCGGCTGGAAGCCCGCCCCACGTCAGGATCCAGAGGCGTTGGGGGGCGACCCCGCGGCTAGCTGCTTGCCGGCCGACGGGCGACCGTGTATCGTGACTCGCTGGAGAAAGTGGCAGTTCAACGGTAGTCAGATGCAGCGAGGATCGACGGATGAAGAGACCGGATGGCACATTTCCCAGCGACGGGTTGACCCGTCGCCGTTTGCTGGTCGGCGCCGCAAGCGTAGCCACAGCAGGGCTGGTGGCCCAAGGCCACACCTCGGAACAGCCCCGGTGGGACGGACAGCGGGGGGTGACCAAGGGGCGGATCAAGCAGTCCGTGGCCGCCTGGTGCTTCAAATCCACGCCCCTGGAGAGGCTGGCCCGCAACGCCGCCGCCATGGGTATCGCGTCCATCGAGCTGGTGGACCCCAAAGATTGGCCCATCCTCAAACGCCACGGCCTCATCTGCGCCCTGGCCAATAGCCACGGGTTCGTCAAAGGCTGGAACCATCCGGAAAACCACGCCATGTGCGAAGCCAAGATTCGCCAGGCCGTTGAAGCCTGCGCTGAGGCGAGCTTCCCCAACGTGATCACCTTTTCCGGGTTCCGTAACGGCATGCCCGACGACGTGGGTCTGGAGCACACGGTGCGGGGCTTGAAGAAGGTGGTTGGCTACGCGGAGAAAAGGCGAGTGAACCTGATTCTGGAAGTCCTCAACAGCCGGGTGGATGAAGAAATGAAGGGCCACCCGGGATACATGGGCGACAGCGTAGAATGGTGTGTGGAGGTGTGTCGCCGCATCGGTTCGGAGAGACTGAAGATCCTCTTCGATATCTACCATGTCCAGATCATGCAGGGTGATATCATCACGCGAATCCGACAGTTCAAAGACTACATCGGCCATTACCACACCGCCGGGGTGCCCGGGCGGAATGAAATCGACCAGACCCAGGAGTTGAACTACGGGGCGATCATGAAGGCTGTGGCGGAAACCGGCTTCGACGGCTACGTGGCCCAGGAGTTCATCCCCACGCGTGACCCCATGACGTCGCTGTGGGAAGCGGTGCGGCTGTGTGACGTGTGAGCAGGCTGCTGTCCGGCCTGGGGCGGTCCCTTCACCGTTTTCTCGTCCCACAACCCGACAAAGGGCCGCTTCGAAGGCCGCCGGTTGCCAGACGGGCCGTTGGCCGCAAACGGAGGCGCAACTGAAGAGATGGCCGCTTGCCCACCATTCCGGCGGTGGTAACCCGGCCCGGGTAGGGGCTCGGCCCCAATTGGGGCTGCGACCGGTTGCGGACGCCGGCGTCTGAAGCCGTCGCCTTGCGACCGTTCGCTGGCCAAGGCCCCCACGGCAGGCGAAGTCCAGTGGACATCTTGGTGGGGGAAGGGGCCGTGGATGTCGGGGCGCAATTGTTGCATTCTGCGTCCAGGAGCGGCTATAATAAAGTGTTCAAGGTGTGAGACTCGTCGGCGTTCCGCTTCCGGCTGGCTTGTGTTGTCAGCAGCGGTGCCGGCTGGAAAGCGTTTTTGCTTGTCCTGGTTATCAGTGATTCACATTCGAGCACGCCACGCGGGGGCGCCAGCCACAGGAGGACTCTCAGATGGGAACACAGGCAACTCGTATCCCGGCCGTGACGACTGGCCGAAGGCAACGTGGTTTTACCTTGGTGGAACTGCTGGTGGTAATCGCCATTATTGGGATTCTGATCGGTTTGCTTCTTCCGGCGGTTCAAGCGGCCCGCGAGGCGGCTCGCCGCACCCAGTGCTCGAACAATCTCAAACAGTTGGGCATCGCGCTTCACAACTACCACGACGTATACAAGACCTTCCCCTTCGCCTGGATGCTCTATGTGCCGGGGGGTGACCTGTCGCAGTTGAACGTCCAGTGTTGGGGGACGCGGGTTTTGCCCTATGTGGAGCAGAAGCCGTTGTACGACCGTTACGACAGCCGTTTTCCGGCGATCGACCAGTTCGCCATGTTGCCGCCGGTGAAGCAGAACCTGGCGGTCATCCAGACCCAATTGGAGGTCTATCTGTGTCCGTCCTCGCCGTCCAGTCAGGAGAAGAAGTACCAATCGGACCTCAACCCAGCCGGGTGGCCGCTCACCTGGGAAGCCGCTCCATCGGACTACTGCGTCTCCACGGGCGTTCGCGGTGATTTCGCGCGGCTGGCGTATGCCCGTTACCCAGGCGGCCCCGGCGGCAGCCGCGAGGGAGTGCTTCAGTTCAACGGCAACGACCCGTACAGGCCCAGTCGGGTGGACCGCGACCTGAGCAACATCGCTTCGATTCGGGACGGCACGTCGAACACGATGATGATCGGCGAGCGTGTGGGGGGCGGACAGATCTACCTGCGCGGCGGCCAGCCGGCTCCGCCAGGGATGCCTTGGGATGCATTGCGAAAAGCCAACGGCGGCGGCTGGGGCGATTTCCTCAACGGCGAACATTGGTACTCCGGTTCGTTTCAGGACGGGATGCCGGGCCCCGACGGAGGACCCTGCGCGATCAACTGCACCAATCGTCGCGGCGCCGGTTTCTTTGCCTTCCATCCGGGAGGCGCCCAGTTTCTGATGGCCGACGCCTCGGTGCGGTTCATCACCGAAACGGTCGACGCCTTCGTCCTGGCCGCCATGACCACGCGCAAGAAAGGTGAGACCTTCCAAATGCCGTAGTCCCGAAGCGAACGCTGGCCTGCTGGTGGCCGCCGTTTGGCCATACACCGCTCCATTGCTGTGTCTAGGGGAGATCGAAGGATGAGCAAACTCGCACTGAGGTGGTTGGTCGGTTCTGCTTTGTGTGGGCTGCTATTGTGCGGCTGTGGTGAGGAAGGGAAACCGCGCAAGAAGACTTATCCGGTTACGGGCGAGGTGTACGTGGACGGCAAACCCGCTTCCCAGCTGGCCGTGCGCTGCGTGTCCGTCCAAGGGATCGACAAAGAGAATCCGACCACTTCGTCCGCCTTCACGGACGAGAACGGCAAGTTCGAAATCTCAACCTACGAAACGGCCGATGGCGTACCTGAAGGTGAATACATACTCACTTTCGAATGGGGCCAGTGGAACCTCGTTTCCGGGCAGTACGGCGGTCCGGACAAGCTGAAGGGCCGTTACACAGACCCGAAGAAGTCTACCGTTCGCTTCAAAGTGGAAGGGGGCAAACCGGTCGACCTGGGCCGGATCGAACTGTCCACCAAAGGGGGGCAAGGCGGGTCGGGATAGCGGGCCGCTTTCGTCTGTCCCTATGTATCTCTGCGGGCTGGTGACCACAGCCACTTCATGTGGCGGCCTTGATCGACGAGGGCAAGTCCCACCCGGTTCGACGGGGACGACTCAGCAGGGCGTCCGCCTCATCGTCGCCGAGGAATTGCTGGGCGTGCGGGTCCCAGCGTAGACGCCGCCCGAGTTGGCGAGCGATGTTGGCCAAGTGGCACACCGTGGCGCTACGGTGCCCCACCTCGGCCGGCGCGTTGGGTACTCCCCGGGTGCGCATCGCTTGCAGCCAATCGGCCAGATGCGGGCGAGCCACGTGTCCCGGTCCCCGCCACTTGCGCAATACGCTGGGATCCGGCCCGTCGGTGGCCAGCCCGGCGGCCAGTGCGTGATGGTGATCCGGGGTGGCGACGATCACGGCGTCCAGCCCAGGGTTGTCCAGCATGCGCCGGTAATCCTGGTAGGTGGCGCACCGCTGGGCGTCCTGCCGGACGAACTCCTGCAGCGGTTCGGCATACGGCTCCGACGGACCAGGCCGAAGCGTGCTGGCCATGCGGCCCTGGTGGCAATCGCAGAGGGCCACCACACGGCCCTCAGGCGGCAGATTGCCGATCAAGTACTTGCCCCGGATGCCGGTACCGATCACACCCAGATGGACCCGGTCGTTAGCCGCTGGCCGCCCGACGCCGCCCAGCACGCTGGCCGGCACCATCCAGGGCACTGCGGCCACGAGACCACGTTTCAGTGCCCTCCGCCGTGAACACCCTGGCCCCCGCCTTTGTGGCCGATGCTCCACGCACCGTTCCGCTTCCTCTTCGTAGAAACCTCGGGCGCCTGAGCGCAAGGCGATCTTTTCTCCGCCGTCGCCCCCTGTCAACCCAGCTGCCTCGATCCAGCCACGCCCTTCGCTGCCCGAAGAGATCTCCGACCGGCGGGCGCCGGCCGCTGGACTTGCATCCAGCCCATCCCTGGCGCATCGTATGGAAAGGTCTGTCCCACGGACCTCAAGGCGCCCGAAGGATTGCGGCTGCCTGGCGGGCCCGGGGCGGTCCGCTCCTGGGCGGCATCTGTTGGATGCCCAACCCGGAGGATGGCGGTACCGGCATCTGTTCGACCCATTGCGGGGAGCTCGACAAATGGGGGTCACGTCACCCTGCACGGTTTTTCTCCTGGGCGCGACGCTGGCTCTGCATGCCGAGCCGACGGCCGCGCCGCAGGCCGGCCGGTTGAAGGAGGTGGTCCGCCAGGCGTTCCGTGAGACGCACCAGGGGTTCAGCGCCGATGAGATCCTGGTGGACGACCGGCTCAACAAGGCTTTCGTCGCAGCCTGTCGCCGGGAGCTTCCCCATGTGGAGGAAGCCACCTTGAACCGGACACTCCTGAACTTGCGTAAGGCAGGTGAGCTGAAGGTGCCGGCCACGCGCCGGAGGGTTGTCCGGCACGAAGAATACCTCCATGCCGCGGAGATTGCCGCGCGGCTGATGTATGATCGTTACGGGACGACGATGGATCGGGTCCTCTGCGATCCCGAGCTGCGGCGGGAGTTTGACCAACAGGCCCAGGCTGTGGCGCCGGACGTGTCGGCCTACCGGTTGCGGAAGGCGGCCTTGGGCCTGAGGAAGGCCAGGCGGTTGCGGCCCGAATTGGCTGTGCGGGTGGCCGATTGGGGCAAGCAAGTGCTCACGCTGCCCGCGGCCAAGATCGCAAAGTCACCGAAGCTGGTGCCGGCCAGACCAGGCGTGTACATTTTCCGTGATCGCAGTGGATACTTGTATATTGGCCAATCGTCGGACCTCCAGCGGCGGCTGGCCAAACACCTGGACCGCTCCGATCGCAGCTCCCTGGCCGCTTACTTCGCATCCCGGGCAGTGGAGGACATCACCGTGGAGCTGCATGTGTTCGATCCCCAATCCAAGGCGCGGTTGGCCGAGATGCGGCGAGCCTACGAGTCGGAGTTGATCCGCAGCCGCAAGCCCCGATTCAATATCGCCCCGTGATCGGACGGCCCGGACGGACCACAACAGTTGGGAGAATACGATGAAACAATGCTCATACGGGACGACGCGGTATTTCGTTTTCGCGCTGATCGCACTGTCGGCTGCGATCGGGATCAATGGCTCGGGCGTGCGCGGGGCCGACGACCTGATGGCCGAACTGCGGTCGTACCCGTACCGGATCGTTTACGAAACCTATCGCGAGGGCAATTGGGAGCTGTTCAGCATCAAGGCCGATGGCTCCGAACCGATCAACTTGACCCGCACCCCTGATGTGCACGAACTCTATCCCCATGGTTCCCCAGACGGTACCCGGATCGTGTTCGTGGTGGACGAGACCGCCGGCGGTGAGAAGATCCGCAATGTGTACTTGATGAACATGGACGGGTCGGACAGGCAACGGGTGGCCACCAACGCACGCCAGCCCTGCTGGGACGGCCGCGGGGAGGTGATCGCCTATCTTCGCGGCGAGTCGGATCGTTTCCGTTATACGGACTATGCGACGCGAGGGTTGTTCTTCTACGATCTGCGGACCGGCGAGCACCGGGCCCATCCCAACGTCGAGCTCCGTCATCTGTACAGTACCTGCTGGTCGCCCGATGGACGCTGGCTGGTGGCCACCGTCCACGCGGGGATGGGCTATCGGCACGCCATCGTGGCCATCGAGGCCGAGGGGCAGCGTGTGGTGAACCTCCAGATCCCCGGCTGCCGCCCGGACATCAGTCCGGATGGGCGTCGCGTGGCCTGGGGCGCAAGCGACTGGGTGCTTTGCGTGGGCGATTTGGCCTTCACCGACGGCACGCCCCGAGTTGTCAATGTGCGAGATGTGGTTCGCAGCGAAAAGCCGATGGAGGTCTACCACGTCGACTGGTCGCCCGACGGCAAGTACTTGGCCTTCAGCCGCGGCCCGGCGGGCAAACGGATGGGAAGGATTCCGGAGATCGTCGGTGTGCCGGCCACCGGTTGGAATATCTGCGTGGCCGACGCCGCCGCGACGAACCGCTGGGTCCCATTGACCACCGACGGTAACTGCAATAAGGAGCCGGATTGGATGCCCGTTGCGGGTTCGTCACCCGTCACTGCTCCCGGCCGGCCTTCTCGATCGCCCGGAACGCCTGGGCGATCTCCGGCAGGATCCGAACCGGCTGGCCACTGGCATAGTCGATGAAAGCCCACAGCGTCTCTGCCGTGGCCAAGACCGCTCCGTCCGACGGACGCACGATCCGATAACGCCTGAGGGAAGTGACTCTGCGCATCGTAGCAACCCAGGTCCGCACGACGATACGGTCGCCCGCCACGGCCGGCTTGTGGTAGTTGATCGTGTGGCGGCGGACCACCCAGCCCCGTCCCACTCGCTGGTACCGATCGGCGGGCCAACCCTGGGCGGCCGAATGGGCCAGGGCTGCGGCCTGCATCCACTCCACATAGGCCACGTTGTTGGCATGGCCCAAGCCGTCCAATTCCTCTTCACCCACGGTGTGGTGATATTCCAACACGTCCGGCATGGCCGATGCTCCCCGTTTGCACGCACCTGAGCGCAAAACCTGTGCCCGAAGGCCGGATCCGGCCGCGGCCCAATCTGCTCCAAGCTATCAAATCACGCTGCTTCCGGCTACGGAGACGACGGTTGCTGGAAGCCGGCCAGCCGGATAAGTTGGTGACGGGCGTGGCCGATACGCTCCTTCGACCGGGGCTTGCTCGCTGGAGGCCGTCGACAGCTGTTTCGAGGAGGACAGAGGCGATGCGCGGTTTGCCGTTGGCGTGGGCGGTCGTGTGTTGTTGGGCTCCAGGTTTGGTGCCGCGAGCCGAGCCGGGACAAATGACACGGCTGCGCTGTGAGGTGGTTGACGCGGCCAGCGGTGCTCCGCTGGCCGCACGCGTCTACGTGACCGACTCGGAAGGCCGTTGGCTGTTCGCTCGACCCGCCTCGCCGGAAGGCAAGGTGGTGGTCTACGACAAGCAGCGCTTCGAGCGATGTATAGAAAAACATACCACCGTGTCCGCCCACCCGTTTCTGGTCGACGTGCACCCCGGGCTTGTCACCGTGACCGTTGAACGAGGCAAGGAGTACTTGCCGTTTCGCGGGACGGTTGAAGTGGGTACCGAGCCGGTTGAGTTGTGTGTGAAACTTCGGCGTTGGATCGACATGGCCGCCGCCGGTTGGTATTCGGGCGATACCCACGTGCACCGCACCATGGAGGAGTTGCCTCTTCTGCTGTTGGCCGAGGACCTGAACGTCGGGCTGCCGCTGACCTATTGGGTCACCAAGGCGTACACCCCGCCAGCCATGGGCGACAAGAGCGCTGCGGGGGCGGTGGAAGCAAAGCCCATTTACGTGGATGCGACCCATGTAATCTATCCGGTGAATACAGAGTACGAGATCTTCTCGGTTGGGGGCAAGCGACACACGTTGGGTGCCGTCTTTGCCCTGGGGCATCGAAGGCCCTTCTCCCACGGGGTGCCGCCGGTCCGGCCCTTCGCCCGCGAAGCACGCCGGCAAGGTGCCCTGCTCGACCTGGACAAACATTCGTGGCCCTGGTCATTGATGCTTGTGCCCCTGATCGGTGTGGACCTCTTCGAATTGGCCAACAACCACTGCTGGCGCACCCAGTTCGGTTTCCGCGCGTGGTCGCAGGAGACGATCCCCGCCTACATGAACCTGGAACGGGACGAGCGTGGCCTGACCGAATGGGGCTGGATCGACTATGGGCTGCAGACGTACTACGCCCTACTGAACTGCGGGTTCCGCATGAAACCTTCGGCCGGCACGGCCTCCGGTGTCCACCCGGTGCCCCTGGGATTCGGCCGCGTCTACGTGTTCCTGCCGGACGGATTCAGCTACGAAAAGTGGATGGAAGGGTTGGGCGCCGGGCGCAGCTTTGTCACCACTGGCCCCATGCTGATGGTGAAGGTGGACGGGCAATTGCCAGGAGCGGTGGTGCGACGTCAAGCGGGCCACTGCCGGATCACAGGGGTGGCAGCCAGCGCCCGGCCGCTGCGCCCCATCCAGATCGTCCTCAACGGTCGGGCGGTGCGCCAGCTGCAGGCTGCCAACCACCGCACCAGCCTGGGCGGCTACGAAAGCCCCATCGATGTGACCATCCCCCTGGAAACCTCCTCGTGGGTCGCCGTGCGCGTGTTCGAAGAGCGGGCCGACCAGCGCGTGCGCTTCGCCCACTCCAGCCCAGTGCACCTGGAAGTGCCGGGCAGGCCGCTGCGACCACGACCCGAACAGGTCGAGTTCTTGGCCGAAAGCGTCCGTGGCCAGCTGCGGCGCAACCGCGACGTCCTTCCGCCGGAAGCCCTCGAAGAATACGAGCTTGCCCTGGAGGCCTATCTGCAAGTGAAGCCGCATTGACAACCCTCGTGGCGTGCTCGCCATAGCTGGCGGGGGGTGGGAGTGTGCCTAGCTATTGGTCAAACCGTGCCCATTCAGTGGGCACGGCCGGCGGGCCTGGCGGCGGCCAGAGAGGGGCAGAGTTGTTACAAGTCTCTTTCCAGTAGGCGCTTACGTTCTCTGAAGCGCGACGCGCCCGGTTCGGTACTGGCTTTGCAACAGCCTGGGCCCCGACGTTTCAGGCCCGGTGGCCATCGGCAGCTGGGCGGGCAACGAACCCGCCCCAGGGCTGCCGAAGCCGGTTGAGCAGCAGAAACCAGTAACAACGGAGGAGACCCTGTGACGCCGAAAGAAGTTTTGGCCCTGTGTCGCGAGAAAGATGTCAAGGCAGTCGACTTGCGGTTCATGGATTTCCCGGGGTTGTGGCAGCACTTCACCATCCCGGTGGGCAAGCTGGACGAGGATGTCTTCGAGGAGGGGATCGGTTTTGACGGATCCAGCATCCGCGGTTGGCAGGCGATCAACGAAAGCGACATGCTCGTGGTGCCCCAGCCGGAGACGGCTTCGCTGGACCCCTTTGCCGAACTGACCACCCTGTCGATGATCTGCAACATCCAGGACCCTATCACGCGCGAGGACTACACCCGCGATCCCCGCAACGTGGCCCGCAAGGCGGCCAATTACCTGAAGAGCACGGGCATCGGCGACGTCTGCTACATCGGGCCGGAGGCCGAGTTCTTCATTTTCGACGACATCCGCTACGAACAGACCCCGCAGGAGGCCTTCTATCGGATTGACAGCATCGAGGGCCAGTGGAACCGGGGACGGGACGAGCAGCCGAATCTGGGCCACAAGCTGCGGCACAAGGAAGGCTATTTCCCCGTGCCACCGGCCGATCAGATGATGAACATCCGCAACGAGATGATGCAGACGATGATCGATTGCGGTATCGATGTGGAGGCCCAGCACCACGAGGTGGCCAGCGGCGGGCAGGCGGAGATCGATCTGCGTTACGACGAAATGGTGGCCATGGCCGATAAGATGATGATGTACAAGTACATCGTCAAGAACGTGGCCTGCCGCCACAACAAGCTGGTCACCTTCATGCCCAAGCCTCTCTTTGGTGACAACGGTTCGGGCATGCACACTCACATGTCGATCTGGAAGAACGGCGAACCGCTGTTCGCCGGGGGCGGATACGCGGGCCTGAGCGAAACGGCCCTCTACGCCATCGGCGGGTTGCTCAAGCACGCGGCCTCGCTTTGCGCCTTCACCAACCCCACCACGAACAGCTACAAGCGACTGGTGCCCGGGTTCGAGGCCCCCGTCAACCTGGCCTACTCACAACGGAACCGCTCGGCGGCCATCCGGATCCCCATGTACAGCCCCAGCCCGAAGACCAAGAGGATCGAGTTCCGTTGTCCCGATCCGAGCTGCAATCCCTACTTGGGCTTCGCGGCCATGCTCATGGCGGCCATCGACGGGATCCAGAACAAGATCGATCCGGGCGAACCCC
>DQVB01000324.1 GCA_015661985.1 Planctomycetota bacterium
CGCCGGGCCGAGCCAGAGCTCCCAATGCAGTCCGGGCGGCACCGGCGGGGTCTCCTTCGGCCGGTCGCCCGCGCTGCCGCCGCCGCGCAGCCAGCAGTGACAGGCGAGCACTCGGCCGATCGCTCCGGAGCGGATCAGTTCGACAATCCGGCGGAAGTTCTCGCTGGCGTGGATCTGCGTCCCCATCTGGGTGGCCACTCCCTGTTCCGCCGCCACCTGCGCCGCCACACGCGCTTCGTACACCGAGTGCGTCAAAGGCTTTTCGCAATAGGCATGCTTGCCCCGCCGCATGGCTGTGACCGTGGCGGGCGCATGGATGTGGTTCGGAGCGCTGACGACCACGGCGTCGACCTGGCGATCCAATTCGTCCAGCATGCGTCGATAGTCGTAATACTTTTTGGCCTTGGGATACTTTTCAAACGATTTGGCGGCGCGGCGCTCGTCCACATCGCACAGAGCCACAATGTTCTCGCTCGCCACGTTGGCCAGGTTCGCAGCGCCCCGGCCCCCGGCGCCGACGACGGCAATGTTGAGCTTCTCGTTGGCTTCATAGCTCCTCGCCGATCGGCCACGGCCCAGAACCAGCAGCCCGGCGCCGGCGGTGGCCGAGGCGAGAAACGCGCGGCGATTCCATCGAGTTCTCATGGTACATCCTCCTTTACAAGGAATGCAGTCCCAACCGGTCGAAGGCGGCCCGACGATCTTCACCAGACAATGGCGGCGTCAAAGCGCAGGCCGGGGCCACCGCACGTTCCCCCTGCGCCGACCACCCCGGTCGCCGGGGCATGATCTCCGAGCCAAAGGACCGCCAATGCTTCCACTGTCGTCCCCCAGCATACGGCTGGCACTGATAGTATGGAGGTCCAAGGCAGGATGGGCAAGGGATGCCCCGGCTTCCAGCAACGGAGTCGATCGCCAGGGTAACCCTGAACCGTGTGGAGAACGCCATGCCGCCAACGCACCCTCTTTTGCGGTGCATTCTCATGTGGACATGCCTGGTCACGGGCCGGAGCGTCGATTCTTGATTCTCCACCCCGGGCTTTTGCCAATGGCCGAGAGGTCTGGAGACTACCGCGGCGCGAGACAAAACCAGCTCGGCCCCCGTCCCGCGGGCGTTCGGCCGGTCAATCCCGTCGTGGCCCGCCGTGTAACACATGGGGGCGCATTCCCGCTGGACGCCGGCGGGGGCCGAGCGTTACAATACATTCGGTCATCATTGCGAAGGTCGTCTGTCTACCAATGCACCTGTCCAGCGCACGATCACGGTCCCCTGCTTTCCCCCGGGGTGAAACGGTTTGGGAGTAGCGGCATGAGACCCCAGGACATCTCGAGCCTCTCCTTCGTGTTCTTCACGGTCGTTTGGTCTGTGAAGGCGATCGCCGATCCGCCGGGAGCCGCGGACGCGTATGTCGTTCCCGTCGATTGGTCGCTGTTTGCAGTAGCCGCGAAGGAAAGCAACGATTGCAGGCAGGCGAAGCGGATGCTGCTGAACTGTGCTCGGTACAATCTGGCGTGGATGCCGGGTGCGGCTGAGCGGATCGAGAGCGGGTGGCGCGAGATGACCGGACGCCAGGCCCATGACCTGGTGCGCCCGGCGTGTGCGGTATCGTATGCGACGGCTGTGGTGCTGAAGGCGGGTGTGTTCGCTGAAGAAGCGGTTGGCCTGTCGCAGGCCGAGACGCTGGCCCGGCTCAGGAGGCTGATCCGTGTCACCGCCACCGCTCACGACCGCAAGGGATGGAAATACCCTTGGCAATCGGCCTTTTGGGCCGCGCTGTTGGGACACGGAGGATGGTTGGTGTGGCACGACCTGGACGCCGAGACGCGGCGAAGGGTGGCCGACGTCGTTCAGTACGAGGCGGACCGGTTCCTCGCTTCCGGCTATAGCGTGCCCTGCTGGAACGGAAACGGCGGCGATACCAAGGCCGAGGAAAGCGCGTGGAACTCCATGATCTTCCATGTCGCCTGTGCGATGATGCCCAGGCATCCGAACGTGCCACGGTGGAAAGAGGTGTGCAGCGAGTTGATGGCGTCGGCGTATGCGCGGGAAGCGGACATGGGGAACGAGACCGTACTGGATGGCAAGCCATTGCGCGAGTGGCTGGCCGGCTACAACGCCCGCGATGATGGGACCGTGGTCAACCACGGCTTCGTTCATCCGGACTACATGACGTGCGTGACACTGAAACTGCGGGCGCACTCGACCCAATCGCTTGTCGGCCGACCGGTGCCTGAGACGACTGACTTCGGGGCGACCACGGTTTACCGTGCCCTCGTCACTCGCCGCTGGCCGTCACCGCCCTTCAAACCGCCGGGCGGCACGATTTACGTACCCGGGCGGGCCGAGGTTTACTACCCACAGGGAACCGACTGGTTCGCCGGTCGAATCGTTATCTTTTACGTGCTGGATGTCTACGCCCACCGCCTCGGTTTCGATCGCGGAATGGGTGGTCGACCGGCGGAATACTGGATGCGCCTCCGCGCCGGACGGATACTCCAGCGCCAGTCGCAGCATGCCGAGGGCAACGTGTACGGCCCCGAGGAATTCACGACGTGGCCCGGCCGTGAGCAGGACTCATTCTGGCTGGTCGCCGACGCCTTCCTCCTCCAGTGGCTCGCCGACCGCGGTGCTCTGAGCCCGAAGGGGAATTGGCGTGAGGGTCCGAGCGGGCGGTGAGCCTCGGTTGAAGCGGGGCACCGGCCTGGCTTGCGAGGAGACGGGCGCTGCAAACAGGAAACATGTCATGGTGAACTGACACGAGATCCGGGAGCCAACGATGAGGACCAACCGACGTGTGTTTGTTGTGGGAGGCCTTGCTGCAATCGCCGGCGGAGCAGGTGCGGCCGGAGTCGACGGCGCCGAAACCGGCAATGCGGACACGGCGCCGCCCGATGCCCCTCTCTGCCTGGACTACGGCCTGTCATTCATTTGCAACACGGCCCGATTCAACGCCGTTCGCTTTTGGGTCGAAAGCCGCACGATTGTGATCGACGATCGTACTGGGGCGTCGACGGAGTTCTATCAGTGCGGTTCGTGCAAGAGTGAGAATACGTTTGCGGAGAAGGGTCTGCTCAAGGAAGACAACTACGACTTCCTGCCCATTCTCGGAGATGGGCAATGGCTCATCTTCCGCCGTCGGGCAGGGGTACGCGGGACCTATCGTGAGGTGCGCAAGACGGAAGAGCTTTGGGGCAAGCCCGTGCTCAAACTGCACATGGCTCAGCGCGCCACCCCGCTGGCTTCATGGGAGGAGATCCGTGACGCGACGGCGGCTGGGTTGCCCATCGTCAGTCGGACCGAGATCAACAGTGACGCGACCGGGTTGCGCGCGGTCATCGAATGCCCGGTCAAGACGATGAACATCAGCCTGGAAAAGCGCTTGTATCAGGTCGACACGGGCCCGATCGCCTTCCCGGATTTGACGAAGCCGTACGAGAACCTGATCGAATGTTTGAGCCTGGCATTCGTGGCCTTCAACGCCTCCTGCTTCGCCGATTTCGTCGTCGAGCAGCCAACGCCGGTGATCGAGGAGGGGCGAGAAGTGTGCAAGGTGTACCACTATTCGAGGCCCTTCAGCTTGCCGGCATCGAACACCCTCTATGCGATCGCATTGCCCACATAGCGGCGAGAGGGCCCTTCGGTTCGGGCGAGACCGGTGGATTGAAGTCCGGGCCAAAGTGGGGACAATTGGCCCGAGAGGCAGGTCCATGCCGCCGCCCGTTGGGCTGAGCCGGCGTGGGTTTTGCGCTGCGCACGGTGCGCGAGCGGGGAAGGTTCATGGCGATCGAGTTGTCTTTGGTGATTCCAGCTTACAACGAAGCGCAGCGCCTGCCGCCTTTCCTGGATTCGGTGCGCCGACACCTCCAGTGCCATTATCCGGGCCGCCACCAAGTGATCGTGGTCGACGACGGCAGCCGGGACGGTCTGGGCGAAGTGCTGGAGGATTGGAGGCGTGGATGGGACCGGTTGACGGTGATTCGGCATGGGGCGAACCAAGGCAAAGGGGCGGCCGTGCGCACAGGCATGTTGGCGGCCTGTGGCCAGCGGATGCTTTTTGCAGACGCCGACGGCGCCACACCCATCGAAGAGGAACTGAAGCTTTCTGCGGCCATTCGGGCTGGTGCGGACATGGCGGTGGGATCGCGGCTCGTCACAAGCGCCGAGGTGGTCCGGCGACGGAAATGGTCTCGGGCAATGGCCGGACGCCTGTTTGCGGCCGCGGCCCGCGGCTGGCTGGGGATCCGTGTCCGCGACACGCAATGCGGCTTCAAGATGTTCCGCCATGACGCGGGCCGAGCGCTGTTCGGACGATCCCAGGAGACGGGCTATCTGTTCGACTTGGAGGTGTTGGCCCTGGCCCAACGACTCGGATACCGTATCGTGGAGGTGCCGGTCAATTGGCGCGAAGTGCCTGGCGGGCATTTGAGCCTTTTGGGCCAATCCGGGCGGATCGTCGCCGCTCTGTGGCGGCTGCGGAAGCGGTTGGAGCAGCACAGTCGATGTATGCCCACCCGGGGGACTCACCCTGATCGATGAGCAGTCTGCTTCGCTTGGTAAGCCTGCCAGAGGTCCAGCCGCACATAGACGGCCAAGGGGACGAAGGGCCGGAGCTGCCAGCGTTGGCCGGACGATTTGGGAGGAAACGGCACGAACAGGTCACGGTGACCCGGCGGCTGTTTGACGTAGAGGTATTCGGCCAGTTCGGCCTCCTGCGACAGCTGGGTCACCACCAGCGGCGCCGGCGGGCCGTGTGGCATACGGGCCAACCAGCCCACGCGGGTGAAACGGCGCAGGTACCAGGGCAGGGGCCAGTAGTCGGCCTCCGGGCAGATCACCTGGATCGGCATGGCCAAGCCATCCGGGTGCGCCGCAGCGATCCGTTCGATCTCTTCGACCAGTTGCGGCACATCCCATGTCGTGTGGGCATAGACCATCGGGTTGCTCGGATCCGTATTGGCGACAAAGCTTGCCTGCCACGCTTGGCGGCTTTCCCAGGCGACGGCCGCCAGCAAAGCCACCACCACCGCGGCGCGGCCGACGCGGCCGGGAGCCATTCGGATCAGCACCGCGGCACCGAACCCGGCTGCCAGGAGCATCCCATGCAGCGGCCCCAGCGCACACCATGGCGTCTTGTACGGGATGAGCGAGTAGGCCAACGTCAGCAACACGGCGTACAGAGCCACGAAACGCGCGGCCTTGATCGAGCCGCGGGGCAGCCCCTTGCCCGCGGCCGCGGCGACCAGCCCGACCAGGGCCAACACGCCGACCGGCCACTCGCTCCACAAGCGCCCGCCGGGCGCGCGCCACCAGAAAAGCAACCGGAAGTAGTGGGAAAACGGGTACTCGTGAGCCGCGGCGCTTCCGCGCCCAGCCGCTCGGCCAAAGTATTCACCGTAGGCGGCGATCGAATCCACGATGCCCTGGGGCCGTCGGCCGAAGGATGAGAAAAGGAGCATGGAAACGCCGGCCGCCAAGAGAACGACGACCGCCGCGCGCCCCAGCATCGGTGTGCGATCCGCAGCGGGTCGACCGAAGCGCGCCACGATCGCCGCCGCACCCAGGACGAGCCATACAACCAGGCATGTTTCCTTGCTGGCGTGCATCATGCCGAGACTCAGGCCCAAGAGGAGCGTCCACCAGGCCCGCTGGTGCCAGGCCCGCGCGCCAACCGGCTTGTCGGGCTGCGCCGAGCGCCGGGTCGGCCCTCGACACCGCCACAAAGCGACCATGGCCAGGAAGGAGAATGTCACCAGCAGGATCTCCTGGATGTAGTAGCGGCTGTAGAAAACCATCCAGGACGACACGGCGGTGAAGGTGGCCGACCAGCAGGCTGCCACCATCCCCATCGACTTGCCGGCCGGCCACGCCAGGGCCACCAGCAGCAGGCCGGCCACAGCGGGCACGATCCGCAAGTGGGTCTCGGTCAAATCGGCCAGCCGCTCGGCACCCGACACGTGTGCGGCGGGCAAGGTCAGATAGCTGAGGCTGGGCCCGTGGTGTTCATGGGGATCGTAGACGAATTCCCCCCTCTCCAGAACTCGACCGAACTTCAACGCCTGGTTCGCCTCGTCGCAATGCATCGGGCGATTATCCAGATCAGCCAGGCGGAAAGCGGCCGCGGCGGCCACAGCGGCGACGAGCCACGCCCCGGCCAACCACGCGGTCAGCGGCCGCGGCGATTCCCACTCCG
>DQVB01000095.1 GCA_015661985.1 Planctomycetota bacterium
ACCGGCCCACTCAATCGGATCGAAGGCCTCCCGCTTTACCTCGGTGTCCCATATTGCCGCAGACAACCCAGATGGAGACCTTCTATCGCCACGATGGGCTGGTCGGGAGACCAGCGCATGACGGATTTGGAGACCAGCCCGCAACGGACTCGGCGCATGGCGCATCGGAGTTTCTCCTCAGCCCGGTGGGCGGCAGCTGGAGGCGATCGATGAACCAAAAGTGCGCAGCAGCGGACAACTTGCATCGCGCCTGCGAAGGGGAGCTGCCCCTACCGGTGATCTCTTTCCCCCGTTATGCCGGACGGTCGATCGATCGAGGCAGTTTGACGACTTTTCGGGCGAGCAGTTTTGGGATGCCCGCCAGCCCTTCCCGGCAGGGCGCTACCGGCCCGTTCCGCTCTATTTCTGGGTCCTCGGTACCGAAGAAAGAGAACTAGCTGGAGCTATCAATGCGGCTTTCACGCATTACACTTCCCCCATTTTGTGCACAGACCCAAGTCCACGCAGAGCAGCATGGCACTGGAACTGAATCAGTGGTATCCTGGAAACGTCAGCTTTCTGCCGGGGCGTTCCGACTTTGAGGGGTCGATGTACGAGCGGCCTCCTTTCCTGAAGTTCACCCACCCGTTGCCCTACGGGGCGATCCTCCACGACGACGGCGTCCAGTTTGTGGTTTTCAGCCGGTCGGCCACCGGGATGCGGGTGCTGTTGTACGATCACGTGGACGATCGCGAGCCGACCGAGTTGATCGAGTTCGACCCGATCCAGAACCGCTGGGGGGACGTCTGGAGCGTGTTCGTCCGCGGCATGGGGGCTGGCCAGCTGTACCATCTTCAAGCTGACGGCCCCTACGATCCGGCCCGTGGTCATCGGTTCGACTCGAAGGCCAGGCTGATCGACCCATACGCCAAGGCGTTGGCCGGGGATTTCCTGCCTGCCGACGATGGGATAATCCGGCCGCCCAAATGTGTGGTTGTGGACGACGAGTTCGACTGGCGGGGCGACCGGCACTTGCGCCGCGAGCTCTCCGAGACGGTGATATACGAGATACACGTACGGGGCTTCACTCGTTCGGCCACCAGTGGTGTGAAGCATCCGGGCACGTACCTGGGCGTGATCGAGAAGATCCCCTACTTGAAGTCGCTGGGGGTCACGGCCGTCGAGTTGATGCCGGTCCACGAGTTTCCCATCCGCGATTGCCTGGGCCACAAGCCGAAGCGCCCGAACTATTGGGGCTACGACCCCATGGCCTTCTTTGCTCCCCACCGCGGTTACGCGGTGGGCGATGAGCTGGCGGCCCAGGTACGGGAATTCAAGACCATGGTTCGGGAGCTGCACGCGGCGGGCATCGAAGTGATACTGGACGTGGTCTTCAACCACACGGCCGAGGGAAACCATCAGGGCCCCACGCTCAGCTTCAAAGGGCTGGAGAACCGCGTCTACTACATGCTGGAAGACGACCGCCGTTACTACCGCAACTATTCCGGCTGCGGCAACACCCTGAACGGGAACCACCCGGTGGTCCGGGAGATGATCTTCCACTGCCTCCGCCATTGGGTGCACAACTACCACATCGACGGCTTCCGCTTCGATTTGGCGTCGATCCTCAGCCGCGACCAGGCTGGCAACATCTTGCCCAACCCGCCGGTGGTGGAGACGATCGCCGAAGACCCGCTGCTGGCCGACACAAAGATCATCGCCGAAGCGTGGGACGCCGCGGGTGCGTACCAAGTGGGCGCCTTCGCCAATTCGCGGTGGGCCGAGTGGAACGGCCGCTACCGCGATGACGTGCGGCGGTTCTGGCGGGGTGACCCCCATATGATCGGCACCTTCGCCACACGCCTGGCCGGCTCCAGTGACCTCTACCAATCCAGTGGCCGGCACCCCTACCACAGCATCAATTTCGTCACTTGCCACGACGGCTTCACCCTCAACGACCTGGTCAGCTACAACGAAAAGCACAACCACGCCAACGGGGAGCACAACCGGGACGGCGAGAACAACAACTACAGCTACAATTACGGCGTCGAAGGACCCACCAGACGGAAGAACGTGGAACAGGTCCGCCAACGGCAGATCAAGAACATGTTGGCCACCCTGCTCTTGAGCCAGGGTGTGCCCATGATCCTCTTCGGCGATGAATGCCGCCGTACGCAACGGGGCAACAACAACGCCTATTGCCAGGACAACCCTGTGTCCTGGTTCAACTGGCGTCTGGTCATCAAGCACGACGGCCTGCGACGTTTCGTGGAGGCCTTGATCTCCTTCCGGCGGAACGAACCGACGGTGCGCCAGGAGCAGTTCCTCACGGGCCAACCGGCCGAGCCCGGGCGGCTGCCCGATGTCAGCTGGTACGCCGCTGGCGGCCAACCGATCGACTGGACCGCCGACGAGCGGAGCCTGACCTGCCTGCTGGCCGCCGTACCTCGCGCACGTCGCTACGATCCCCCCACCCACCATGTGCTGTTGATGTGCCACGCGGGTGTGGAACCCCAGAGGTTCGTCATCCCCGAAATCGCTCGCGGCCTGCCCTGGCGGCAATTCATCGACACCGCCGCCCCCGTGCCCGACGACATCTATCCGAACCTGAATGGACCGGAGCCGCCAGCCGACTGGACCGTGACCCTCGAGTCCCGCTCGCTGGTCTGCTACGTCGCCCCCGACGCGTAGCCGGGCACCACCACCCGGACAGCTCGGCCAGCGGCAGAGGGCCAGCCACCCGTTGGCCCGCTGCCACACGGCCGAATGCAGCCCTGGCCGGCGGTTGAAGCCCACCGGAGCGGCCAGTATAATTCCCCCTTCCTCACTTGGTAAACCGATCTGCCGGGCATCGGAGCGTGCCGAGATCCGCCCTGCAGAGGAACCGTAGGCCCTCGAAGACAAAGGAGAAAGACTGTGGCGATTCGTGTTGGCATCAACGGATTCGGCCGCATCGGCCGACTGGTGTTCCGCGGTCTCATGGCGCGGCCGGATGTGTTCGAGGTGGTAGGGATCAACGATATCACCGACAACCGGACTCTCGCCACGCTTCTCAAATATGACAGCATCCACCGGCAGTATCCGGGCCAGGTGTCCTACGACGACGAGCATCTGATCGTGGATGGCAAGAAGATCCGAGCCATGGCGCACAAGGACCCGGCCCAGCTGCCGTGGAAGGAGCTCGGGGCGGAGATCGTGGTCGAAAGCACCGGTGTGTTCCGCGGCCGCAAGACGACGGAAAAGGCGGGCTACGATACCCACCTGGACGCCGGAGCCAAGAGGGTGGTGATCAGCGCCCCGTGCAAGGACGATCCGGACCTGACCTGCGTGCTGGGCGTCAACGACCACCAGCTCACGCCGGAACACCGCTGCGTGTCCAACGCCAGCTGCACCACCAACTGCCTGGCACCGGTGGTCAAGGTGCTCCACGAGAAGTTCGGCGTAGTCCGAGGGTTGATGACCACCGTTCACTCCTATACGAACGACCAACGCCTCCAAGACCTCCCCCACAAAGACCTGTATCGCGCCCGGGCCGCGGCATTGAACATCATCCCCACCACCACAGGGGCGGCCAAAGCCGTGGGACTGGTCATCCCGGAGCTGAAAGGCAAACTGACGGGGATCGCTCTGCGCGTGCCTACGCCCACCGGCAGCGTCGTGGACCTGACCTGCGAGACGGCCAAACCCGTGACCAAAGATGCGGTGAACGCTGCCATGAAAGAGGCCGCCGAAGGCTCCCTGAAAGGGATCCTCAAGTACACCGAAGACCCGATCGTCTCCAGCGACGTGATCGGCGATCCGGCCAGTTCGATCTTCGTGGGCGATTGGACCCACGTGATGGGCGACACCATGCTCAAGGTGGTCAGCTGGTACGATAACGAGTGGGGTTACAGCTGCCGCACCGTGGACCTGGTGGAAAAGCTGGCCTCGCTGTGAAGCCGGGTCGGCGGGAATCGACGATTCGAGGTTGTCCCGGGTTGGTAGGTGTTCATCGGTCCGGCGCAGGGCGGGATTCCGTCGCGCAAGATGTATCCCCGAACGTTGCGGAAAGGAACCGCAGGATGGGCATTCTTGCCCGCCGATCATGGGCTCGACCGGCGACTACGGTCGTGCGGCGAGACTCACGTTTTGTGATATCTACGATGTTGAGGTTGTTGCGCCTTTTGTCCCACTCATGACGGACAGGAAAGTCCATCCTGCCCTGCTGGTCTGCAACGCCGACGTACATCCCCGTAGCTGCCCCGGCTGGCGCGTACGGTTGATCGCGGTGCAGGCCGGGTCGAAATGGTTGTGTTGTTGGCGTCCGGCGGCAGCGTGGGAGCCGAGATCGTCAGGGGTGCAGCGCCGTAGCCACATCTCTCCGAGACGCGGGTAAACGGAGCTGCGTCTTCTGGGACGCGGAGCCTGACCGTCTCAAAGGAGACGGGGCGACGGTTCCGGCACCGTCATGTTTGCCGACCGCAACAGCGCCCAAGCAGCACCGCGGTCAAAACCAAGCGATACCGCTCCCCCGCGGAGAACGCAATGGCTGTCACGAAGGGCGACTCGGAAACGGATCGCCAGCTTAGCGAACAGCTGCGCAGGTACTTGCTGGCCCGGGGTGCCGATCTGGTCGGCTTCGGCCCGGTCGGGCGGCTGGACGGGACACCCGAGATTCTTCAGCCGCACCGCTACCTGCCCGATGCCCGCTCGCTGATCGCCGTGGCGCTGCGCATCAACGACGCGGCTTGTGATCTGATCGCACGCAGCGTGCACGAGCGGTCCAACCCGCCCTCCTACCATTCGTACCAGCTATTCACATTGACGGTCATCAACCCGCAACTCGACCAGATCGCCTATCATGGCGCGAAGTTCCTCGAACAGCGTGGCTACCGAGCCTATCCGTTTCCGGCCAATTTCCCTCACGTTCTGAAACCGACGGCGGAATACCCCGGCGGACCGGGTGACATATCGCACAAACACGTCGCCGTGGCCTGCGGTCTGGGCCAGATCGGCTGGCACACGATGCTCGTCACGCCTCAATTCGGCACCCGCCAGAAATTGACCAGCATCGTCACCAACGCTCTTCTTGAACCGGACCCCCGTTTTTGGCGGGCAGCCTTGCCAGCCGCGTCGATGCGGGTTCCAGTGTGCTCGGGCCTGCCCGACCGGAGCCATCCCGGCCGGCGGGCAGCGCAGGGCCAGCCTACGGATCGGCGGCGCGACGGTCGAATACGCCCCACTGGTCGGCTGGCGATGCCGCTGGGGCTGCAGCGGTATGCTCAAATGCACCGGTGGCTACAAAGACATCCCGATGCCGGAAACGGAACCGTCAGAGGAGGAGCTGCTCCAGTACAAAGCCCGAGTGGACCCATGGCAGCAGCGGCTGCGCAACCTCGCTGGCCCCATCCCCTACTGCGGCCGATGCCTCTGCATCTGCCCCCTCCCGCATGCTGAGTTCGCCCAACCGCCCGACCCAGCCTCCCGACAACGCGCTGGCGAACACCATGACTGAGCCCCGTCAGCGGCGCGGGCAACAGGCAAACGCCCCATGAGCGGTTTCACGCCACTCACCCATCACGTCGTCTCACCAACGCGTTCCCAGGCTCCGGTTTGGAAATGCATTTCCCGGAAGCTCTGCTTCCAATGCTACGAAAGGAGGTGATGGCCACGTACCATCAGCAAGTCTACGGCGTCGACGTGGCCGTCGGGATGATCCGCAAGGCGATCGCCGAGGCTGGGGTGGAGGACAACACGGTTATCATCTTCACCTCGGACAACGGCTTCTTCTGCGGCTCCCACGGGTACGGCTCCAAGGTGCTGCCTTATGAGGAGGCGTCGCGCGTGCCGCTGATCGTTTACGACCCGCGCCGCCGGAACAGCGGTCGCGGCCTGCGCACAGACGCCCTGGCCGGCAACGTGGACATCGCCCCCACGATCCTCGCTCTGGCCGGCATCGATCCGCCCCCAAACATGGACGGCCGCAACCTGATGGCCATCTATGACGATCCGCATGCGGTGATCCACCAGTGGCTGCCGTTGATCGACGTCTGGGGCCCGCCTGCCACGCATTCGCTGGCCGTCGTGACCAAAGACCTCAAGTACATCTTCTGGCCATATGGGGCCGACGGCATGACACCGGCCGAAGAGCTGTATCATACTGCCCAGGATCCGCTGGAACTGGTCAACTTGGCGCGCCATCCGGAATACCGAGACGCGCTGGAGGCCATGCGAGCCCGGTACGACCAGGCGGTGGAGCATTGGCGCCGGCATGCCGTCGACTAGAACGATTACCAGCGTTTCGGGGTCATCTTTGACCGGCGCGTCCCCGACCAACCTTTAGCCGTGCGGAACATCTCTCGTCCAACGTTGCAGAAAGGAAAGATCGGATGGGCATTCTTGCCCGTCAATCGTGGGGTAGACCGGCGACTCCGGCGCGCGGCAAACCTCGCATTTCGTGACATCGATGATACCCAGGCTATTGCGCGCATTCTCGCACTTATGACGCACAGGAATGCCCATGCTACCCTGCCGGTTTGCAACGCTGGGGTTTGGCATGGCCGGCTGGAAGCCTGTCCCACGTTCCACCTCGTAGGCCGGAACCAGCAAACACAGCCTCTGCCGGAACTTCGGTCGCTCGGCCAACGAGCAAACCGAAGCACAGTGTAGGCCACGTCGAATCGCCTTTGCGCTTTTCCGGCAACACTTTGCCCGGCCTTGTTCCGGCCGACGTGAATCGCCCAGGTTAGAGCGTGTTTCAAATCCCCGGGGTTGGCGCGTTTCGGAGACCTTCGGTCAGCCTCTGTGCGGGATCTGGAGAGCCGCGCACAACCCTGACGTGAGATGTTTTTCAGGCGGCCTCTAAACAGGGGTCGACGTGGGCAGGTCTCCCGGCTGGACTGTCCTTTTGCGGCGCCGCCCGTGGGGCTGTGTCCCGAACCGGCTCAGAACCAGCCCAAAGCAGTGAGGCTGTAGCGGACCACGAATCCTGCGGCCACCACGCTGACCATGCTCATCAGCTTGATCAGGATGTTCAGGCTCGGGCCACTGGTGTCCTTGAACGGATCGCCCACGGTGTCTCCCACCACAGCCGCTTTGTGGGCCTCGGTCCCCTTGCCGCCATGGGCCCCCTTTTCGATGAACTTCTTGGCGTTATCCCACGATCCGCCCGCGTTGGCCATGTAGACGGCCATGCAGAAGCCGCAGGTCAGCGCACCGACCAACAGCCCAATCACACCGGACACCCCCAACAGCAGCCCCACGGCCACCGGGGTGATGAGACCCAGCAATGAAGGCAGGATCATCTCTTTCTGCGCTGCTTGGGTGCTGATCAGCACCGGCCTTTCGTAGTCCGGCTGTTCCGTTCCTTCCATGATGCCCGGGTGTTCGCGGAACTGGCGGCGTACCTCTTCCACCATCCCCTTGGCCGCCCGGCCCACGGCCTTCATGGTCAGGGCACAGAAGGTGAACGTAGCCATGGCCCCCAGGAACACGCCCACCAAAACCTTGGGGTTCATCAGGTCGGCGCGATAGTAGCGCATGAAATCGGGCATGGTGGCGCGCGCGACCGGCACCAACGGATCGCCCGTGGCTGCGAAAGAGAGGGTCGATTCGCCTTCGCGCGTGGTGCGGACAAGCAGTTTTTCCGGGATGGCCGCCGGGCCTTGTTTGGGTGAGATCACCTGCCACTTCTCGCGCACGGCCGGCTCCCGCAAATCGTCGGGAAAGGCCAGGTAGCCTTCCACCTGGCGATCGCCCTTGGGCCCGACGCGCACCTCGGCGACGAACTGTTCGGACAGCTTGTACAGCCCGGGTTCGACTGTGGCCAAGGCCGAATCGCCCCAGCGATGGAAACCGATGCGCACTTCCTCCACGTAGGCGGCCAGCAAGGCCAGGGCCGTCAGGGCCGCCGAACCGATGGCGAAACCTTTGCCTGTGGCCGCCGTCGTGTTCCCCAACGCGTCCAGCGCGTCGGTCCGCTCGCGCACCACGGGGTCCAAACCAGCCATCTCGGCGTTGCCCCCGGCGTTGTCGGCGATGGGCCCGTAGGCATCGGTGGCCAGGGTGATGCCCAATGTGCTGAGCATCCCCACCGCCGCGATGCCCACGCCGTACAGCCCCATGGCGAACCACTCGACCTCGGCGAAGTGGCCCTGAGCGGCGAAACCGAAGGCAGCCAGCATGGCGACGGCCACGGTGATCACCGGGAACCAGACGCTCTTCATGCCGTCGGCGATCCCGCCGATGATGATCGTGGCCGGGCCTGTCAGCGCCTGGTCAGCCAAGGCCTTGGTGGGTCCGTACTCATCGCTGGTGGAATACTCGGTCCAGAACCCAATGAGCACGCCAGCCAGCAGGCCTGCAATCACGCTGAACGCCACCGAGAAATGCCCGGGCAGCAACAGCCAGGTGCACAGCAGCGTGGCGATCAGGATGAAGACGGTCGAGCCGTAGATGCCCCGCCGCAACGCCTTCAACAGCACACGTTGCGAGGCCTCCTCTTCTTCCGTACGGACCATGTACACCCCGGCGATCGACAGCGCAATGCCCACCCCGGCGAGCACCAGTGGCAGGAAAAGCGCGCGCAGTTGCATGTCCAGTATCGATCGACCTTCGGGCACAAGCTGGCCGCTGGCAAAGGCGGCCACACCCAAGGCCGCCGTGGCCAGGATGGAACCGCAGTAGGATTCGTACAAGTCAGCCCCCATGCCGGCCACGTCCCCCACGTTGTCCCCAACGTTGTCGGCGATCGTGGCCGGGTTGCGCTTGTCGTCCTCCGGGATGCCTGCCTCGACCTTGCCCACCAGGTCCGCCCCCACGTCCGCCGCCTTGGTGAAAATACCGCCGCCCACCCGGGCAAACAGGGCTTGACTGCTGGCCCCCATGCCGAAACAGAGCATCGTCACGGTGATCTCTTCCAAGCTCAAAGGCTCGTAACCCAAGGCGGGCACGATCCAATACAACACGAGGAACCAGAGGGTAATGTCCAGCAGCCCCAGGCCGACGACCGTCAGCCCCATCACCGCACCGGAACGAAACGCCACCTGAAGGCCCTGGTTGAGCGACTTCTGCGCCCCGGCCGCCGTGCGACTGGATGCCCACGTGGCCGTTTTCATGCCGATCCAGCCGGCCAACCCGGAAAAAAACCCGCCCGTCAAAAACGCAAACGGAACCCACTTGCTCTGCACCTCCAGGCCAAAGGCGAAGTAGGCCAGCAACCCACAGATGACGATGAAAAACAGCGTGACCACCAAGTACTGCTGCCGCAGATAGGCGTTGGCCCCCTTGCGCACGCGGCTGGCAATGTCGATCATCTCCTCATTGCCTTCCTCCTGCTGCTTCATCCACACGTAGAACAAACGAGCAACCACGATCGCTGCCACCGCGCCGGCAAAAGCGATCAGCCAAAACAGACCGAACAGCCATCCCCCACCGGCGGAGGCCTGACCCGAATCGGGCGCCGCCCAAGCCGCCGGGGCAGTAAGCCACGCCAACAGAAATGCCCCCACCGCTGCCCACCAACCCAACTGGCCGCGCCGTAACCGGACCCTCTCACCACACTTCATCCTGGCTCTTCTCCTCTTACTGCCAACGCAGGGACCGTACCTGATTGCCAATTCCCGGTAATGAAGAGGCCCGCCCTTACCACGCTCCGGAAACCATGGGCAGACGCAACAGCATCGCAAAAAGGCACAAGCGTGGAAGGGCCGAGTTTAGGTAGGGGCTTGCCCACTGTCAACCACCACGCCTCCCTCCAAACTTAGAATATCCTTGCGCCCCTCGACGCCAACCGGCCCTTTTTTGCTGCAAGCCCCCACCGCCTCGCCGCCGCCGGAAACAAACCCCGAGAAACTCTCAAACCCGTGGACGTGGCCGGAGACCAAGGCCCCTGCCAGGCTTCGGCGTCCACGTACGCTCCGCCGCGCCAGGCTCGCGAGAAACCTGGGCATTTCAACCGAGAAAGTCCCGGGGAAACCAGTCGTCCGGGCCTATGGTCCGATTGGCACAAGTCTGTCAGCCACATAGGTGAAAAATCAGCCATAAATACAGACGAAGAAGGACACAGTTCTACCAGCGGTTGGACCCAGGCCCGTAGGTTCGCAGCGGCCCGATCGGTGGCAGAGCCGACGGTCGTCGGCGCCGGAAAAAAGGAAACAGGGAAACCGGCGGATGGGAAAGAGAAAAACCATGCCCCGGCCTGGGCCAGGGCATGGTTGCCGTGATTTGCCACCGACCGCGGGGGTCGGCACTGTTGGGGAAAGGGGCTCTCCGCCAGCCTCGACGCCTTGAAAGACCGACGAGCCAACGGATTCGCTGGCTACAGGCAGCCTGGATCTTTATACCCGGAAGCTGCGTCCTCGGGCCAGCGGATCGGGCT
>DQVB01000642.1 GCA_015661985.1 Planctomycetota bacterium
AAACGCTACGGCAACGCCTCGGACCACTACGGACTGCTGTGGTGGAACAACGCCGACGGGACGCTCCCGGGCGTACCGCGCGACGCTTTCTGGTCCTGGGGACTCTATGACAGCCTGATCATCGTGATCCCCAGCCTGGATATCGTGGCCGCCCGGGCCGGCCGATCGTGGCAGCGCAGCTGGGGTGGCCACTACGATGTGCTTGGGCCCTTCCTGGGGCCCCTGGCGGCCTCAGTCCGTGACCGTGCAACAAGCCGGCAGGATCCACCAACGACCGCGGGCGGCGCCGGGCCACGATAGCCTCATCCCTCGGAGAGCAGCTCCTCGACCGCCCGGTCGATTTCAGCCGGCGTGACCGCCCGCTGGGCGTCGCCGATCCTCCTGCGCAGCTTCCCTTCGCGGTCGTACAGCTGGAAATAGGGGACGCTTGCGCCGATTCGGAACGCCTCGAAGGACTTGGGCGTCACACCGTACTTGCTGATGAAATTGCTGAAAGTGGCTCGCTGGTCCACCAGAAAATCGAGCACCTGCTGTTTATCCCCAGGGTCATCGAGGCTGACGGATATGACGGCCAATCCCTCGTCGCCGTATCGCTCATGGAGCTCAACCGTGTGGGGAAAGAGCTCTTTGCATGGCAGGCACCACAGCGCCCAGTAGTCGACCAGCACCACGTGGCCCCGCAGGGACTGAAGCACCTGGCGGAACTCCTTCTCATCGATCACCCGGACCGCCACTTCCGCTTCATCCCGTTTCCTCGGGGCCCGACCGCTGGCCGACGCCGAGGCGGGCTGCGCCGTCTGGCCAGACTGGCTTGCGTCCGCCGCCGCCGGCCCACGCTCCGCAGGCTCCTCCATCCCCTGGGATGGCGCCCGGCCACAGCCTGCCATAACGAGGGCCCCGATCAGCACGACCAACCACATCGAATGTCTTGCCAGCATCACCGGTTCCATAGAGTCTTTCGGGGTGATGAACTGCGCCGCGGGCGCGTCGTTGGGGTTATGGGGCAAGGGAGGACGCTTGCCCTACGTATTTCTACGCGGTGAACGGTAGTTTGTCTATTCTCAAGTCCCGAAGTTGGGGCCGGGTCAGTCCATGTTGGTTTCCAAGTCGTACAGCCGGTACGTCTTGATCCGTTTGGCCCCCCCTTTCTCCAGGCTGCCGCGGGAAAGGGCGTTCGATTCGAGCACCCATGACAGCTCCGCTTCCCGGATGCCGTTTTGGATGCAGAAAGGCGCCAACTGAGCCAGCATCACCAGGCCGATCCCCAGCCGCTGGTACTCGGGCACCACGTTGGCGCTCAGGATACGGATCTTGCGCACCTGGCGTTTGGCCCGCAGCAAGCGGAAGAACCCGAAGGGGAACAGACGCCCGTCGATGGCCCTGATCTCGGGGTTATAGTCCGGCAAGCAGAAGGCGGCGCCGACCATCCGTCCGTCCACCTCGGCCGCCACAGCCAGTTCGGGAACCAAGAGGTATTTCAAACCGCGGGCGATATGGTGCACTTCGTTTTGGGATAGGGGTACGAACCCCCAGGTGCCCGCCAACGACTGGTTGTAGATGGTCAGGAACTCCTCGATGTCCTGGCGGAATCGGCGCCGATCCAGCGTCCGCAACTGGATGCCGAAGTGCGACTTGAGCCGCAAGATGAACGCAGAAAACCGCTGGCTGAGCTGCGGCAGAAAGTCGATGTGTCCCCAATAGGCATACAGGTCCTGGGATTTGCGAAACCCGTAAGCCTCCACAAGCGTGGGGTAATAGGGCGGATTGTAGGTCATCATGAAGGTCGGTGGCGAGTCGAATCCTTCGACCAGCATCCCCAAGGTGTAGTTGATCGACGGGTTGGCAGGTCCCCGCAATCGGTAGATGCCCCGCTCGCTGAACCATTGACGTACCGAATCCAGAAGCGCGTTGGCTACCTCTTGGTCGTCGACGCACTCGAAGAAGCCCCAGAACCCCAGGTTCTCCCGATGGTACTGGTTGTGCAGCCGATTCCAGATGGCCGCGATCCGTCCGCAAAGCTCACGGCCTCGGAAAGCCAGAAACGTCTGGACTTCGTTCTGCTCGTAAAAGGGATGGCGCTTGTACCCCACCAGGCCCGGCTGATCCATCCGCAGCGGAGGGACCCAATGGGGATCGTTGGCGTATAGCTTCCACGGGAATTGGAGAAACTGCTTGCGCTGTCGACCAGTGAGGACAGGTTGGACGGAGACTTCAGACATCGCAACGGGGCGTTTGGGGACCGAGTGGGTGATGGGGGGCTGCGAGCCGAGCTGGCCGGCAACCCTTCCGGCAGGCCACATCGCCCTTCCTGGCCATGGGGCCTTTCCATTACCATAGGCCATCGTTGGCGGCTGACCAAGGCATGGGGCGGGCCGAAGGGAGGCCCGGGATGGCCAGCTGCCCGGAGGGGCGTCAAGCGCTTCGGGCAAGGGACCATGGACAGAGTGCTCGTGACCGGCGCCAGTGGCTTTATCGGCTACCACTTGGTTCGGGCTCTCGTCGAAACGGGCCACCCGGTTACCGCCTTGGTGCGAAAAACCTCAGCCGTGGACCGCCTCGAACCGTTGGGTATCGAGCTGGCCTTCGGCGATCTCGCGGATCAAGACAGTCTGAAGGCAGCCGTGACTGGCCACGCGGTGGTCTACCATCTGGCCGGGTTGGTCAAAGCGCGCCGCGCGGCCCAGTTGTTTGCGGTCAACCAGCAGGGCGTGGCCAATCTGTGCCGAGCCTGTGCGGAACGGGCCAGCCCGCCCGTCCTGGTGCTCGTCTCCACGCTGGCCGCCGCAGGGCCCGCGCCGCCGGATCGCCCCAGGACCGAAGGGGACCCTCCCCGCCCCGTTTCGCACTACGGCCGGAGCAAACGGGCCGGCGAAATGGAGGCTGAGAAGTTCGCCGATCGGTTGCCCATCACCGTGGTGCGGCCTCCCATCGTCTTTGGCGAGGCGGACCCGGCATGCCTGCAAATCTTCCGGGTCATCAAATGGACTGGCATCCACTTCGTGCCCGGGTTTCGCCCCCGCAAGTACTCGGTCATCCACGCCGCCGATTTGGCGGGCTTGCTGATCCGGGCTGCCCAGTCGGGCGAACGGCTTCCGGCCCGCCGAGTTGGGGATCGAGACGAGATCGGCCATGGGTACTACTTCGCCGACTGCGGATGGCGGCCCACGTACTACCAATTGGGGAAACTCATGGCCAAAGCAATGGGCCGACGGTTCGTCCTCCTGATCCCCTTTGGGCCACTGATGGTTTGGGGCGTTTCAGCCGTCTCCGACCTGGCGGCGCGGCTGCGCGGCCGTGCGGCTCATTTTTCGCTGGACAAGGCCCGGGAGGCGGTGGCCGGCTCCTGGGTCTGCTCGGGCCAGAAGGCTGCCAGTCAGTTGGGGTTTTCCGTGGCGGCATCGCTGCCCGGGAGGCTGGAGCAGACCGTCGAATGGTACCGCCGGGAAGGGTGGCTGTGAGAACAGGGGCATCGAAGGTGCTGCCGGCCTGATTCGTGGGCCGGCCGCTGAGGCCCGGCGGCCGGTGCGAAAAAAAGTGGCCACTCGGACCGCGCCTCACGTGGGGTAGGCCTCCAGTCTGTCACCCACAACCCTAAGACGCGCGCGGGGCACACATGTGCAAGTATCAAGTAATAGGACACCAAAACCCTCAGGCGTAGGCAAGCACAATGCCGTGGCGCCGACCGCCGTTGGGCGATGTCATTGGATGGCCGGGCCAAGCCCGCTATAGTGGTAGGGACGGCTGCCAGCGGAGCCGCCGACGGCTGCCGGAGCCCGCCTCCGGGAGCTTGATTCAATGAGTGACATCTTCGACAAGTGCCACCGGTTCGTGCGTGCGCCGGCGATGATCGGTCACCGCGATTTGCAACTGGCCGCCCGGATCTTCGCTCGCACCTCGCCGCCGAAAAACGCCGGCCCTTGGATCGAGGAGGATGGCCAGCGGCTGCTCCAGTTCAGCTCGAACGACTACCTCGGACTGGCCTCCCACCCCGAAGTGCATGCCCGTGTCAGAGAGGTGGCCGAGCGATACGGGATTGCTTCCCCCATGGGCTCTCGGTTGATGACGGGCAACACGCGATTTCACATCCAGCTGGAAGAGGAAGTGGCCCGGTTCAAACGTACCGAGGCGGCCATGATCTTCCCGGCCGGGGCGATGGCCATGATCGGTACCCTGGCCTGTTTGGCCGGTCCGGACGACCTGCTGCTGCTGGACGAACAGGCCCACGCCACCTTGGTCTGCGGGGCCAAGGCCTCCGGGGCCAAGGTCCGCTTCTTCCGGCACAACGACCTGGGCCACCTGGAAAGCGTGTTGGAGCGCTCCGACGGGAGCCAGGCCAAGGCGATTGTGGTGGACGGTGTCTACAGCATGGCCGGCGATCTGGGCCCACTGGCCGACCTGGTCGATATGAAACACCGCTATAACGCCCGACTGATCGTCGACGACGCCCACGGCACAGGCGTCTTCGGCCCACAGGGACGGGGCACAGCGGCCCACTTCGACGTGGAGGAACATGTGGACCTGCACCTGGGCACCTTCAGCAAGGCGGTGGGGACGATCGGGGGCTTCGCCGCGGGCCAGGAGCCGGTGATCCAATACATCCGCTTTCACGCCCCGACGTACGTGTTCACCAAATCGGTGCCCTTGCCGGTCGTGGCGGCCACATTGGCTTCGCTCAAGCTGCTCGAGCAGGCCGACGACCGCCGGCGGAAGCTCTGGGAAAACGCGCGGCGGCTGCAGGAAGGCCTCCGGGCCGTGCACCTGGACTTGGGCCACACCCAGTCGCCGATCACCCCGATCCGCTTGCCGGGCAGCGAAGCCCTGTACGTGGCCGAACAGCTGCTCCGGGTGCACGGCATCTGGGCCGCACCGGTGGTCTATCCCGCAGTCGGCCTGGGGCAATCCGTCCTCCGGCTCATCCCCACCGCCATGCATAGCCCCTCGGATATCGACTTCGTGGTACAAAGCATTGCCACCATCCGGGCCGCCATGGCGCTGGGCACCCTTCCCATAGAATAGGGACATATTCCGCACTTACGGCGATATGTCTTTGTCTACATAGGCGCAAAAAGGCAGTAGAACTACCATACTGGCAGGCGACATAGAGCCGGACTATCCATGGGCCTCCGGCCAACTCCCGGGCACTCGACCCCAGCTCGGATTCGCCTTCGCCACTGGCGAGACCCCAGCCAGGGGCCACCGCGACCGGTCAGCAATGGCATGCTGAAACGGCAGGGCTAGGCACGCTTCCACAAAACGGCTAGAATTCTCTTACAGGATGCGGCGGAGACTTGTCGCGGTTGTTCGGTTCCCCTCGGTGAGAGCCCGCCGTGCGGTGTCGGGCAGCGAGCCCTTCCTATCGTTTCTTCGCACCCGCTGACTAATCTTGACGGTCGCCCCCACCACAGCGGTCGGTCTCGATCTGGGCGCAACCGCCAGGGAACGCCGTGCGGACAGGTACCGTAGCGCCGGGCGCTATACTGGCCGGGGACCCATCGCCGAGCAAGGTTTCGGTTGGTGGGCTCCCCGGTTTTTTGTGTATCTGCGTCGGCGCCCTTCGGGGGCCCGCGGCAGGGCGCCTGGATCGTACCGCGCCAGCCAACACCCATCGCCCAGCGCCCCTTTGTCGCCTTTCCTCCCGCGCACGGGTGCTTGAGATATAACCAAAAGTTGTGTTCTGGAATTTTGAGAAAAGGCGGCGTATCCTGCTTGGTTTGAATGGTTCAGTTCACCGAGCAGGCCCGACGAGGGCCAAGGAGTACGCCACCAGGAGAAAGGTTACAACAGGACAACTCGCACGTCCAGAGGCCGAACTCGGTCCCGAGGTGCCGGCCTTTGGCAACGAGTTCGATGCGGCCAGTCCCCTCGACGAACTGGTCCGTGAAGGAGCCCAGAGGATGCTGCAAGTAGCCCTGGAATGGGAAGTCGAGGACTT
>DQVB01000643.1 GCA_015661985.1 Planctomycetota bacterium
GGGCTTCGCCACTTCCTGGCAGGCTCGCCACGACGACAGGCCGCGACCACCGCTGGGGCGGCGGTGGTGCGGTTTCTGATCGTACGGACTGCTCGTTCCCCTCCAGTTGCTTCCTACCCCTCCTTGCGGAGACGCCGTTACCTTCAGGTACAGGGTCCAGACCAAACCCTGGCGAGGGCTTTCACCTCGCCGACTCGGTGCGCTCGGACGCGCACTAGAGCAAGCGCCCCCGCTTGCCCGCACCATCGAGGACAGAGGCATGCGTGTATTGGGGCAGTCTGGGTGCTTGAGTCTGGGCGAACAGGACAAGCGGGGACGCTTGTCCTACGAGGCTCGGTGAGCCTGCTCATCCGCTCGGCTGTGGGCCGCGTTGCAACCCGTTTGGGGAAGCATGGTGGGCCTCGGCGCCTGGCCGGGAGCCGAGCGGGCCGGCCGTGCGGTGGGATCAGTTCGGGTTGGGGAGGGGGCCAACAGGGGCGTGGTCGGCGCCGGCCGGTGGGACTCGATGGCCCCGGAACCGTATCACCTGGTCCCCCACTGAGGTACAATTACCGGGTAGGCTGTACGTGTTGCGCGCAACGCACCAAAGGGACTTTTATGGAAACCAAGCCCGAGGGCCGCCGAAACGCTTCTGAGACGCCCCCGCCGCGCCAGCGCTTGAACAGTCCGACGCTGGTGTTGCTTCTGATCCTGGTCTTCGTGGCGGGGCTGTTGCTGGTGGGGCGAGGCCCCAGGCGGTCGGAGATCACTTATGGCAAGTTTCTCGCCGAGCTGGAACGGGACAACATCGCCCAGGTGACCGTGCAAGGGACGAGGATTTACGGCAAGTTCGTGGACAAGGACCGGGCCGGTGGGCTCCACGAGGAGTTCTATTCGGAGATTCCCCTCCCCGCGTTGGAACGGGGCGAGATTGACCAGCTTTTGACGCAGAAACTGGGTGAGAAATACGGTGGCAAGGAGCCGGCGGACAACACCGGGCTATTCCTGGGTGTCTATGTGCTGGTGACCATCGCCGTGGTGGCTGTGGTGCTGTTCATGTTGCGGCGGACCAGGGACCAGATGTTGGGGGGCGGGATCCTGGCCGGCTTCAGCAAGAGCCCTGCCAAGCGATATCAATCGGGGGAGAAGCCGGTGACGTTTGACGATGTTGCCGGTCTGGAGGGCGTCAAGCAGGAGCTGACTGAGATCGTGGAATTCCTGAAGGACCCGGGCCGGTTCCAGCGGCTGGGTGGGCGGGTACCCAAAGGGGTATTGCTCAACGGCCCCCCTGGGACGGGCAAGACGCTATTGGCTCGTGCGGTGGCCGGCGAGGCGGGTGTGCCGTTCTTCTCCATCAGCGGTTCGGAGTTCATCCAGATGTTCGTGGGCGTGGGGGCCAGCCGTGTGCGGGACTTGTTCCAGACGGCCAAGGACGCTGCCCCCTCGATCCTGTTCATCGACGAGATCGACGCGGTGGGCCGTCACCGCGGCGCCGGACTGGGCGGCGGCCACGACGAGCGGGAGCAGACGCTGAACCAGATCCTCAGCGAGATGGACGGTTTTTCCCCCAACGAGTCGGTGATCGTGATGGCCGCGACGAACCGACCCGATGTGCTCGACCCGGCCCTGCTGCGGCCCGGCCGGTTCGACCGTCACATTACGGTGGACAGGCCGAACTTCAAAGGCCGATTGGCGATTTTCAAAGTCCATTGCCGTGAAATCCCGTTGGCCCCGGACGTGGACCTCCAACGGCTGGCTCATGGCACCGTGGGGCTGACGGGTGCCGACATCAGCAACCTGGTCAACGAAGCCGCCTTATGGGCCACGCGCAACGGCAAACAGCGCGTGGAGATGGCCGACTTCGAATACGCCCGCGACAAGGTGCTCATGGGTGCCAAGCGAGAAGAGGTGCTCATGGGCAAGGAAAAATCGATGACCGCCTATCACGAAGCGGGCCACGTGCTCTTGGCTTGGGTGGTGGACGCCGGAGACCGCGTCCACAAGGTGTCGATCATCCCCCGGGGCCGGTCGCTGGGCGCCACCCAGCTGTTGCCGGAGGAGGACCGGGTCAACATCAGTGAAAGCGAACTGCATAGCCGCCTGGCTTTCATGTTGGGCGGCCGGGCTGCCGAGAAAATGGCTTTCAAAGAGCTCAGCGCCGGCGCGGAAGACGATTTGAAAAAGGCCACGCAGCTGGCTCGCCGCATGGTGATGCATTGGGGGATGAGCCAGCGGCTCGGTCCGGTCGCCTTCCGACACGGTGAAGAACATCCTTTCTTGGGCCGCGAAATGGCCGAGCCGCGCGAATTCAGCGAATACACCGCCCGGGTGATCGACGAGGAGATATCCCGCATCCTCAGGGATGCGGAGAGCCGCGCCGAAGACGTCCTGCGGCAGCATCAGGACAAGCTCACCACCCTGGCCACTGCGCTGGAAAAGGAAGAGACCCTTGAAGAACGCCAGATCGAAGCCCTCATCGGGCCGCCGGTGCATCGGTCCCCGGAGGTGGCGGAGTCCGGAAGTGGACGGGAGGTCCAGACCACCCCCGGCGGCCAGACCCAGGCGGCTCAAACCGCCGCGGACCCCCCGCCGGGCCACAGCCGAGCGGAAAACGCTGAAGCCAACCGCGCTGAATGACCGTGCGCGGACGGTGGTACAGAGGGCCTGTGGAAAGTCCGGAATACGAAGCACGAAAGGGCGAAACAAGGACGAAATTCAAATGTCCCAAACGTAGCGGTATACTGCCAGATACCGGGCCGCAACGTCCGGATAACAGCCTATGTTGGGGTTTGGGACATTCGGGTTCCGAGATTCGGGTTTCGAGACTCGGGTTTGTCGTTAGTGGTGTCGCAGAACCGCGCACGGCGATTCAGCAGCCCACGAGTCAATCGTCGCAGCCCCCTTGGGCCGAAGCGTCTCCAGTGCGCGCGGCGTACTCCCGCCGCAGCTCGTTGGCCTCCTCGAAGATCGCCGCCACCTGCTCCTCGCGCACCTGATCGTCCATGTTGATGCAGCAGATGCCGGTCAGATAGGGGTTGTCGGCCTGGCGCACCAGCCGCCGCACCGTGGCGCGGATCGCCTCGGGCGTCTGCTGGACGATCTCCACAGGGCTGAGGCGGATGTTCAAAAACGTGTAGGGCAGATGCCGCCGCAGCCGGGCCACGTCGCCTCCCCAGCCCACATCCAGGAAGTCGAGGTGAGGCACTTTGGCGTACGAGGCCGCAAACCGATGGGGATCGGCGCCGCAGTGGTGGATCCCGTACGGCCGGTAACGCCGGCTCCATGCGGCGTCCACCGGCAAGAAGAACTTTTCGTACCAGTCGGTGGAGATCATCACGTTTGAACATTCGCTGTGCAGGTGCACGGCCTGGTGGATATGGCGCACGTTGCGGTTCACGCTGATCGACGTCGTGCCGGTGGCTTTGCGCACGTAGCGCGTGAAACGTTCGATGACCGCCGCCACGTCGCGGACGAACCGCACCGCCACTTCCGGACGGTCCACAAGGTCCAAAAAGAACTCCTGGCCGCGCAGATCGAGCGCCGTGTTGAGCACCCCGCCCCAACCGACGTCGCCGCGGACGTAGCCGTAACGGGCCTTCAGCGACTCGACCAGCCTTTCCAACCGTTTGAACGCCGGACTGGAAAAAGCATCCTCAGGGGAGATGGCCGGCTGTTCCAAGCCGGCCGGTATCACCTGTGGCGGACCGTCCTCAGGGTACTCCACCGGACAACCGAGCATCTCCGAGGTGAGATACCCGGCGGCCAAGTGGACCGGACCGATCTCGGGCAGCGGACGGCCATGATCCGCCCCCAAACCGTAGCGGCCCCAACGTTCATACAAGGCCCGTTCCATGTGCTGTTCCACTTCGACACGGCGGGCCGGATGAAAGTAGAAATCCTCGTCGAAGGTGATTCCTTCGTGTCGGTGCCACCACGACGGATGAAGCACGATCTCCACCGGGAGCATCGGGGCGTGAAGCACGGGATTGCGCAGATAGGGCATGGTCGGTCTCCCAAGACCAGCAGACGGGCCCATCGCGGGGTCAGGCACGTTCGTATTCTATCCCAACCAGCGCACCGCCACGGCCGGCGACCTTGTGCCACCTTACGGCCCCCGCACGACTCGGGCATCGGCGGACACGGCGAACTGGACCCGCTGCAAGCCGATTTCCCGGCACAGGTCGTACACGTCGATGACGTGTTCCAGGGGCACGTCGCCGTCCACATCGAGGATGACGGGCAGGTCGATCTTGACGTTGGCCATGGCCTCCAGTACCGCGCCTACCTCCTCCAGCCGTCCGTAATCCCGCTGGTTGATCTGCCATCGCAGGTGGCCTTCCTCCCAGATGAGCCTGACGATGATCTCATCCAGGTCGGCCCACTCGGGTTCAACCTCCACCTGGGCGTCCACCGTACCCGGCAGGGAAAAGCGGGTGGGGAGTACCTCTTCGGCCGCCTCGAAGCTGGCCGTGCAGACGAAGAAGATCAACAGCAGGAAAATGACGTCGATCATGGGCGTCATTTTCACATCCAGCCGGCTTCGGTTGTGACGTGCGTAAGAGGTGGGGTGGCGCATAGTTGTGGTCAGCTCTTTATCGTTCGGCGGTTACGGCGAAGGTGACGTTCCACACCCCCGCTCGCACACAGGCTGTCATCACTGGTTCCACATCGCGGTAGGGCACCAGCCGGTGGGAGCGGATGCGCACTTCCAGCGGTCGGGCCGAACGGCGCCTTTCGTAGGCGATCATCGCGGCGAACTGATCGGGGCCGACGACCCGCCCGGCCACCTGCAGTCGTCCTTCGGGCCGTGGTTTGGGCAACACGTTGACGACCAGGCGTCGTACATCATCACGCTGGTCCGGACGGTTTCCCGTGGCCGCGGAGGGCAGATCCAAGTCCACTTGGCTTTCCTGGCGGGCCAAGTGGCTGGAGACAAGGAAAAAGATGATCAACAGGAACACAACGTCGATCATGGGCGTCATGTTGAAGCCCACGGCGCCGTGGGCCGAGTGGGATGGCACTTTCATAGGCTTCTCCCGATTGCAACCACCGCCCCATCATCGATGTCTACACGGGCGCGGATCGAGAGGGCAGACGCTTTCACGGGCTTCCCTTCCCGGCCGGGGGAGGCGGCGCGGGGGCCCGCGCCGGCTTGACCGCGCGGCGGCGCTTCAGGGGAGCCAGCACGTGCTGCGCCATGTAGGCCGCTTCGGCCACCAGGTGGTCGATCCGGTTGCGGAACACGGCAAAGGCGGCCAACGACGGGATGGCCACGATGAGGCCTTCCACCGTGGTGACCAGGGCCAGGTAGATACCTTCGGCCAAGTCGGCGGCGCGGGCGGCGCCCTGGGTGTCGGCCACCTCGCGGAAAGCGAAGATCATGCCGATCACCGTGCCCAGCAGGCCCAACATGGGGGCGATGTTTCCGATCACCGACAGGTATTCGATTTTGCGGAACAGCCGCGCCGATTGCTCGGCCATGGCGTCTTCCACAGCTTTTTCCACCGCCGTCCAACCGCCGTCCAGTTCAGCCAGGCCGGCGCCGAGCACGTGGGCCAGGAAGCTGGGCTCCATGCGGCACCGCTGGTCGGCCTGGGCCAGCTTGCCTTCGGCCAACAGCGCCCGAACGTCTTCAGCCAAGCCCTGGGGGATAAGCACGCCTTGGCGGATCGTCATGAGATGTTCCACCACCAGGGCCATCGCGGCGATGGACAGACCGATGATGATCCAGCCGATCGGACCGCCTTGGGCCAGGATTTCCAGGACCGATTGGGGTGATTCGCTCGCTGCCGGCCGGCCCGTCTCGGCCCGCGCAGCCGCCGGCCCC
>DQVB01000624.1 GCA_015661985.1 Planctomycetota bacterium
CGAGTTGATGAGGAACGTTCGATACTATTTGCGGAAGCGCAACAGGGAGTTGCAACGACAGACCATCCGTGCGGGTCAACGGGCCGCATGACGCCTGATCGCGCACGGTGATTTAGGATGGACATTCCTGTCCATCACAGGTGGGCAGGACTCGCAACAACCTGGGCATCGCAGGTGTCACAAAAGGTGAGTTTTGCCGCCCGAGCCGGACTCACCGGTCGAGCCGGTGATTGACGGGCAGGGCTTTCCATCCTACGTTTCCTTTCTGGAACGTTGGGGTTGGGGCACGGCGAGGAGCCGCGTTTTCGGCATTTTGCGGGATTCCGGATAAGGTTGAGACATCGAGAGGGACAACGCCATGAGGCACGCTGTGCTGGATCGGGCTGGGGCCCGGGAATTGGACCGGCGAGCGATGGAGGAGTACGGCCTTCACGGGTTGGTCCTCATGGAAAACGCCGGTCGGGGGGTGGCCGACCGGCTGTGCGCATGGGGGATTTCGGGGCCGGTCATTATTTGCTGTGGCAAGGGGAACAATGGGGGTGACGGATTTGTCATTGCCCGGCATTTGGATTTGCGCGGGCACGCGGTGCGCGTGCTGCTGTGGGCTCGGCCGGGCGAGTTGAGCGGCGATGCGGCCGTCAATTTCCGCATCATCGAGAAAGCGGGCCTGGCCATCGACGTGTTCGGGGACGAGCACGCCCCAAAGCGATTGGCCAGGCACTTGTCCACAGGGGCGTGGATCGTCGACGCCCTGTTGGGCACCGGCGCGCGGGGCGATCCCCGACCGCCGCTGGACGGCGTCATTGACCAATTGAACAGCGCTTCCGTCCCGATCGTGGCGGTCGACCTGCCCAGCGGATTGGACTGCGACACAGGGCAGCCGTCGGCGCACACCATTCGTGCCCGGGAAACCTGCACGTTCGTGGCGGCCAAGCCCGGTTTTCTGGCTTCAGGTGCCGAACAGTATACCGGGCGGGTCCACGTGCTGGATATCGGCGCCCCGCGCAGACTGATCGAAGCCATGCTCGCAGACGCGTGATATTCCTTTGGCGCGCGGGCGGGTACCCGTTTTGCGGGCAGACGCCCTTTGCGGCGCGCAAATCTCCAGCAAGGCCGTATGGGGGGCGACGATCCGTCGCGATCGACATCAGATCGATCTCGGCGTCACTCTTCCCTCGCCTCGGCTTCCTGGCGGATCTGCTCGGCGATCCGCAGGACCACATCGCGCAGGTAGCTGAGGCGGAACGGTTTGGCGATGAACTCTACGGCTCCGCGCTGCAGGGCTTCCCGAGCGGTCTCTTCCGTGGCGAAGCCGGTGATCACGACGACATGGATCTCGGGAAGCTGCCGGCGCGCGTATCGGAGCAGTTCGATTCCGTCCGGGTGAGCCATTTTCAGGTCCGTGATGAGGATATGGAAAGCTTCTTCGGCCAACCGCTCCATAGCGGCCCGGCTGCTGGTGAAGCTTTCCACGACGAAGCCGTTCTTCTCCAGCACGGGCTGTAGCCGCTCGCAGACAATCTGCTCGTCATCGACGATGCATACCTTGACGACCTTGGTCATGGGGTTCACTTTCAGCGTTTCCGGGCACGCCGAGCGGAATTCGCGCCACTCTTCCGTGGACGACCGTCGCAGCACCTGGTACCGCAACAGTTCATCCACCCGGCCTTCGTAGACCACGCCCTCTTCGGCATCCACGGTGATCTCCGGGCCATGGGCCAACACTTGGGTGGCGATCTCCGTGTCCATGATAGCCGGAACACGGCATTCACGGGTGATCGTGGCCAGATGTCCCGTGGCGGCCCCTACGTCGGTGATCACCGCGCTGGCCTGCGGGACCAGGGCGGCCAGGTGCGGTGAAGAGACACGGGCCACGAGCACGAAATCCGGGGGCAGCTCGCCCGGGGTCTCGTCACCCCGCACCACCACGGCCTGACCGTACCCGATGCCGCGGCAAGCGATCGTCCCTCGCCCGGACAGGAGGACCCGATGGCGCTTGGTGGCAGCCTGCGCCTGCCGTCCGATCCGCACGGCATCGGACACCACCTCCAGCGGGCGCACCTGGAGGATCACCAACCGACCCGAGCCGTCCTCGGCCCACTCAATGTCCTGGGCCGACTTCATGTACCGCTCGATCCGCAAGGCCACCTGGGCCAGCTCGGCCAGCACGCGGTCCGAAACGGCTGGAACCGCTTGCCTGGCCGCGGGCACCGGCACCAAGCCAATGCCACCCTGGGCGTCCACGGCATACATCTTTTCCTTGCGCTGCACGCGACGCTCCAGCACCGGATGGGGCGGGCGACGAGCCAGGACAAATCGATCTACGCCGGCTTGGCCCTCAACGACCAGCTTGCCCAGCCCGGGGGCCGCGGAGACCACCATCACATCGCGCTGCGGGTCAGCAGGGTCAACCGTGTACGCCACGCCACTGGACCTGGCATCCACCATGCGCAGGCAGCCTACGGCCATCGAGGCTTGCTGCCAACCCTCCCCATGCTCCCTCCGATAGGCCACGGCCGCAGGCCCAAACAAACTGGCCACGACCCGGCGATACTCATCGATAACCTGGGCGACGGGCACGCCCAGGGCGGTCCGGTGCAACCCCGCAAAACTCCGCTCGCCATCCTCCCCCACGGCACTACTGCGCAGCGCCAACCGCAGCGAACGCCCAGCGCTTCTTTCCAACCGCCGCACCGCCCGACGGATCGCCCGCCGCAGGTCCAGGGGCACGCGGCACTGACGCACCCGCCGCTCCGCTTCTGCCACTACCGACGCGGCGGGTTCGCCCCTGTCGTTCAGCTCTTGCCCAAGCCAGCCGGACAAGCCAATCCGTTGGAAGAGTCGCCAGCAACCCGCGGCGTTGATCACAATCCGTCAGGAATGCAACAAGCCAACCGGCGGCCAACATCGGCCAGCCGCGCCATCTTCTCCCCCACGACATCGTCCCCGTCGCGGTCGATCTGATCCAGCCACAGCACGTAGGGCACCTCTCGCAAGACCGGCCGCGACTCGATCGCGGCCGCCACCTCCGCCTCGATCCGCGCCGCTGCTTCGGGTAACCCCTTGTAAGAGCCCTCCGTAATGAAGTCCAGATCCGCGACGATCCCCTGGACGCACTGGGACAGTTCGGTAGCCAGGCGCCGCAGGTATTGGGAGTCGAAGAGCAGATCGCCCCCCAGACTCTCACCTGCCTCAGCCATCATCTCCAAGGCGCGGTTGTTCCGATCCAACAGCCTCTGGAACCGCTCGATCTTCGCACGCAAAGGTTCGATCGACCGCTGGTCGCGACGGCGGTGAAAGATTCTGTCTGCTCCGAGCATCGTCGGCCTCGGCTCGCCAAACCCAACGCCAAATGCACCACGTGCCCCTACCCGTGTTGGAGAAGGTCCGTGGGCAAGATCCGTCTCCCCTACTGGTCGCCCGATCTCGTCTATTTCCATTGTGCCCTGATGAGCCGAACTTTTCTATCGTACCGGCGACCCCCACGAGGCTGCGGAGAGGACCCAGGCTTTTCGGTCGTCGCGGCCTTGCCTCACCCTGCCACTTCCGGACCACACCGCTCTGCCGGCTTGGCTGGGTGTGAACGGATAGACCACAGGTCCAGGGGCGCGCGGCATTGAGGCACCGGAACAATCCCGGTTCGGGGACCACACCTCGCCTTTGTGGCCAGTTCAGGCGGCCAGACCTGGCCGGCCACGTGGCTGCTGCCGGGTTGACGTCCGCTGGCCGTGGCGTCAAACTACATCATTACCGAACTCGGATCGACGGGCTGAAGGATTGCCAACTCTCACCTTGCTGGACGTCGGCTTCCGAGTACCTGTGAATTGAACAGTGGTGTTGCGCTGGTGGCGAGTTGGCGGAGCGGGTGTACGGCGCGGGCCCAATTGACCGTTGCCAGGGAAAACGCCGTCGAGGTACTGCAACCCGACGGGCAATGGTCGGGCAGCATGGGCTTACAAGCGTGCGGCCCATCCGTCTGCGGCTCTCCGCAGTTGCAGCCACGGGAAGATGGCGTTCTTGCGATTGGGAGCGATCCGGTCTCGTCGACAACTGTGGGACCGAGGAACCGTTTGGCCTTTACCGGGAGGAGATCTGCCATGAGTAGGATTCCCTATTTGCCGTACCGAGGATGCAATTGTTGTACGGTGTCCCGTCGCTGTTTCATGGCATCGTCGATTGCCGCCTTTACGGCAGCCCCGTTCGTGGCTGTGGGGGCTGACGAAGAGGCCAGCAAGAGGGATCCCGGCGAGCATATCGACTTGAAGTCCCTACGGCCGCGGCCCACGGTTCGTATCAAGGCCGCTGTTGTCCGCGTCAAACCGCCTTACTGGCTCGGCTGGCCCGGCACCTCCTATGATCTGGAAGGCCATCGCAAAGAGTACGAGGCCGCTTTTCAGGAGATGGCCCGGAAGACCGAAGTCACGCTGCAGATGGCCCCCAAGCCGATTGAGGAGCCGGAAAAGGTCACGCCGTGGATCGAACAGGCGAAGGCGGAAAAGGCCGACGCCATGCTGGTCCACCTGCAACACATCCACTGCTGGCGGTGGCTTGACCCGATCAAGAAGGCCGGCATACCAACGATCATCTGGGCTCCCATCGGCACGGCGTTTACCGGGCATGTACGGGGGATTTCCAGGATGCCCGGGATCCACGTGATTTCTTCGCTGGAGACCTCGGCCATCGAGCAGGCGTTCCGGATCATCCGGGCCAAGCGGCAGTTCGAAGAAACGCGGCTGCTCGTCGTCCGGGGCAAGGAGCGCAAAGAGGCGGTCTTGGAACGGCTGGGCACCAAGGTCCGCTACATTCCACGGCGAACGCTTTCGGACTTGTTCCATCGCACGCCGGTGACGGACGAGGTCCGCGAGGTTGCCAAGAAGGTGGCCGCGGGGGCGGAGAAGGTGGTTGAGCCCAGCGGAGAAGACCTGCTGAACGCCGCCCGCGCCTTCGTGGCGGCCAAACACCTCTGCCGCGATGAGAAATCCAACGCCATTACGACCGACTGCCTGGGCATGGTCAGTTCCCGCGTCGTGCCCACCCCGCCCTGTCTGGCGGCTTCCCTGTTCCAGGACGGCGGTGGCACCTACGGATGCGAAGCCGATGTGTTCGGCGCCATGTCACTGATGCTGACCAGCTATCTGTTCGACAAGCCGGGCTTCATGAATGACCCGGTTCCGGAAACGGTCAACAACCTGCTGCTGGCAGCCCACTGCGTCTGCGGCACGAAGATCGATGGATTCGACGGCCCCCAGGAACGCCATATCCTTCGATCCCACTCCGAATCCAATTTGGGTGTCTCCCTGCAAGTCCTCTGGCGGGTCGGCCGACCGGTCACGCTCGTGCGGTTCCAGAACCCCAACCAACTGATCCTGGATACCGGCGTCGTCGTGGGTAACCAAGACACGCCGCCGGCCGGGGGGTGCCGCACAGACGTGAAGATCAAGATGGACCGTGTGGAGGACAGCCGGGACGTGCTGGGGTTCCATCAAGTTGTCTTTGCCGGCAATCACCGGCGCGATGTGGAAAACTTCTGTCAGATGTGGGGCATCAAGGTGGTCAACTCGCCGGAGCGGCCACCGACGGAGGGGACGGCATGAACGGCATGAGAGGAAAGACGACACACGTGACGGTGGCGCTGCTGGCGCTGTTGGCGAGCCCGACGGCCGCAGCCGATGTGGAACTCCGCTCTCCCGGCTTTCCGCCGTCGAAAGTGGCGGGAGACGGTTCCCTTGTTGAGCCTTGGGGCACGGTCCGCTTGCGCATCGTCGAACCGCCGGGTGCAACAGTGACGGATCACCGCACCGGACCGGGGCCCATGCCAATGGCGCTCACCTGCCTTCGCGCCGGGCCGCTCCGATTGACGCAAACCGCGTACCGATCGCCCATCTGGCCATCGGGCGTCGATGTGCTCGAGGTTCGCCTGCGCAACACCGCCCAAACGCCTGTACGCGCCGAGCTGGAACTGGTCGTCCCCGCGGAGATGGAGTTCGGTGAGTGGCGGGGCGTTCTCAGAGGCCGGCTGTTGCTGGCCTTGCCAGCCGACTTGCAAGCGGTGCGCCGGCAGCGCGAATGGGGATGCACCGGAGGGGTGGTGGCCATGCCCGGGTGGGCCAAGCCCAGCAGGCCATGCGATCCGGCTTTCCGCAATATCTCAGCGGGAATGGGCGGCGTCCCAATCACTTACCGCTTCGCGGTTGAACCGGGCGCCAAGCGTACGGTGGTGCTCGGTTTCTGCGAAAGCTTTCATCCCAGCGCGGGGATTCGCCCCGTGTTGACGCAGGTGGAAGGGGCGGCCACCCGCTCCGTCGACCCGATCCAATCTTGGGGCCGCCATGTCCCTGGGGTCGAACGCTTCCCGGCGAGAGACGCCGACGATGACGGACGGCTGGAAGTCACCGTGGCGCCGCACCCCCGGGCCTCGGATCGCAACCCAATCCTCAACGTCATTTGGATCTTCCGTCCCGATGTGCCGATTGACGAGGAGGCCTTGATCCTCGGCCGAATGAACGACCAGGCGGAGCGGTACGTCGACGTGGGTGGCAAAAACGACCAGACGCTTTACGAACCGGGCAATTTGAAATATGTGTTTCAGCTCCAGCCGGAGGAGCAGCGAGAATTCTTTTTCCTGGTCGCCAGTCCCGGTTGCCAGACGGTCCCCGATCCTTCGCTCGGCTTGTGGGACAAGGCCACGTTGCGCAAAGCGGCAGCCGAAGTGTGGCGCGACCGGTGGGAAGAAGCCGTCTCGCCGCCGGGGCGCTAGCGTCTCGGCCAACGTCGTCGTGCACGGGACGCCATCGCGAGCGACGTGCGAAGATGGCCTTTGACCCTGCTGGGAGCGGCCAGTACGCAGCCGACGGCTACGGGTGCGGGCGAAAATCAACGGGCCGTTGGGCCGGCCACCTCCGAGAGGGCCTTCCAGAGCGCCATCCTCCCACGAACAGTCCGGGGGAGGAGTGGTCACGCCACAGCGCGCCAGACGGCTGCACAGGCAGAGAGGGTCGTTTCAGCGTCGGGGCTTGGGTGATCGCAACGTGGGCCTCGCCCGACGCGTGAGGATGGGGAGCCTCTCTGCCCGTCGGTCGAAGGCACCGACCGAGCCGACTTTGAACAGCGGTTCAACGGCCGCATGGTCCGGGCGGGCAAACCTGGCTGGCGGCCTATGACAGCCAAGGCATGTGACGGGACGACGCTGGCGGTCGACAGGCTGTCTCGGCCACGTTAACGTTCCCTTTGTATCAGGAAGCGCCTCTGTCCGGTGGCCCTGGATGTGGTCCCCAGTACCCTGGCTGAGGTGAGCGGGCCGTGCTTGGCGACGCGGTTGGCCGGCGAGGAGCGATCGGGCCAAGGTTACCACGAGTCCCTTAGTGGTATCGGTCCGCGTGACAGGGCAGACTTCCTTCGAGCGCATCGGGCGCCTTCTCCAGCTGAAGGGTTATGGTGGCTTTCGGCCGATTGGGCGGACAGCTCTGGCAGTGGACAAGCCGACTGAACGGCGTCAGGACAGGCGGATCCAGGAGGAGTTGCTCACGGAGCGAGCCCTGCTGGAGCGACCCAGCTTCAGTATCCGCCTGCGCATCACAGCGGCCTTTGCCCTGGCTATGCTCTTTTCCTTTGGTATTGGGATTGCTTCGATTGTTTTC